>DATHBQ010000260.1:0-27372 GCA_035296105.1 Propionibacteriaceae bacterium
GAGGGCGAGGTGCACGCCATCGAGCGCCAGCGCCCGCAGGCATAGTGCTACAGCGGCGCTACAGTTGTAGGCATGGCCGAGATCGCCTCTCGCGAACTTCGCAACCAGACCGCCGAGGTCCTGCGCCGCGCCGCCAGCGGCGAGCACATCACCATCACCGTGAACGGAAGGCCCGTCGCACAACTGGTTCCCATCCGACCCGACCGGCGGCGTCCGCTCACCCGCGAGGAGATGGTCGACCTGTTGAGGACGAGCCAGGCGGATCCTGGCTTGCGGGAAGACCTCAAGATCCTGGCCGGAGACACGACCGACGACCTCGGCCCGATCCGATGACCGGTGAGCCCGACGGCTCCATCGCCGAGCGGGCGATCTACGACACGTCGGTCTTCATCGCGGCCGAGGGCGGCCGGCCGGTCAGAGAAGACCTCCTGCCGATCGAGAGCCTCACGACTGTCATCACCTGGGCCGAACTGAGCGCGGGAGTGCTGAGTGCACCAGACTCCGCCACTCGTGCGGTCCGGATGCGCACCTTGACGCGCCTAGCGCAGGCGGAGCTGCTCGGCGTGGACGTACGGGCCGCTGATCTGTGGGCGCAGTTGCGTGTCCACCTTGCCGACTCTGGCCGCCGCATCAACATCAACGACCTCTGGATAGCCGCCATCGCTCTCGCTCACGAGCTGCCGATCGTCACGCAGGACAACGACTTCGACGCGATCGAGGACTTCCCGGGCATCCGGCTCATCCAGGTCTGACGTCCCAAGCCCTCGAGATGCAGGCTGTGGTGGATCTGGGCCGTCGGATCACGCCACAGCCTGCATCTCGGGCCGTGCGAGGGCTCAGCGCTTGCGGGTCACCTGCACCACCGATGGCCGCGGACCCCGCCACTCGCCCCGGCGCGGTCGCTCGCCGGCGGCGACGTAGTCCGGGAAGAAGGACTGCTGGGCGTCCCAGGTGCCGTCCTCCCCCGGGTGCTGCACGGCGACGAACACCGACCCGTCCCGGTCGTGGATCACCGGGCCGGTGGTCTCGGCTCCTTCCGGCACGGCCAGGAACTGCTCGACGTGGCCACGCTCGCGACCGCGGAGCGGCACCAGGAACAGCCCGTCCGCGTACTTGATTGCCGAGGGCTGGCCGTCCGTCGCCACCCACAGGTTGTTCCCGGTCGAGTCGAAGGCCAGGTTGTCCGGGCAGGAGATCGGCGAGACCGGGCCGTCCCAGCCGGCGAAGTAGGTCTTCACCGCCGGGTCAGCCGGGTCGCCGCAGAGCAGCAGGATGTTCCAGGCGAACGTGGTCGCGTCGGCCCGGTTGCGGTGCTCGGTCAGCTCGATCACGTGACCGTCCTTGTTGCGCGCCCGCGGGTTCGCGGCGTCAGGTCCGGGCTTGCCGGTCGCGCCACGGTCGGTGTTGTTGGTGCACGCGAGGTAGACCTTGCCGGTCTTGAGGTTGGGCTCCACATCCTCTGGCCGGTCCATCGGCGTGGCCTTGACCAGGTCGGCGGCCAGCCGGGTGTAGACCAGCACCTGGTCCTCGGTCATCCCCGGCACCATGGAGCGCCCGTTGAGGGTGAGCGGGATCCACGCCCCGCGACCCAGGTTGTAGCCGTCCGGGTTGAGGGTGCCGCTGAACTTGGCCACGTACAGGTCGCCGGAGGTGAGGATGCGCAGGTTATGCCGCCGGTCCGCCGCCGACTTCCCGCGACGGAACTTGCGCCGGGCCACGAACTTGTAGAGGTAGTCGAAGCGCTCGTCGTCGCCCATGTACGCGACGACGGTGCCGTCCTCGTCCACCCGGACGTTGGCCCCCTCGTGCTTGAATCGGCCCATCGCGGTGTGCTTGCGCGGCGTGGACGTCGGATCCTCCGGGTCGATCTCGACGATGTAGCCGAACCGATTCGGTTCGTTGGTGAAGTCCGGGTTCCGGGCGTCGAAGCGGGGATCGATCTTCTCCCAGCTGTTGCCCGACGGCGCGGTGGCATCGGTCAGCCCGTAGCGCTTCTCCTCCGCCGACGTCCCGTTGGCCAGGAAGTAGCCGTTGAAGTTCTCCTCGCCGGACAGGATGGTGCCCCACGGGGTGGTGCCGCCGGCGCAGTTGGCGAACGTGCCGTACACCCGGCGTCCGCTCGGGTCGGCGGCGGTTCTCACCAGGTCGCTGCCGGCGGCCGGGCCGGTGAGGGTCATCGGCGTGTACGCGGTGATCCGCCGGTTCCGGGCCCCGCCCCGCACGTAGCGCCATGGCCGGCCCTTGCCGCTCCGGCGCAGCTCGGCGACGGTGAAGCCGACGGCGGCCATGGTGACCTTGATCTGCTCCCGGGCGATCGCCTCGTTGGTGGTCGGCGGGAACATGATGTTCGGGTTCACATACTCGTGATTGCAGCACAGCAGAGCGCTCCGCTCGCTGCGGACCAGGATGTCCAGGTAGTCGTTGTTGTAGCCGAACTGCCGCTCCTGGGCTTCGGCGTCAGGCACCTCGGGGTCGAACGCGGGCGAGTCGGAGAACAACGGGTCACCCCAGCGCAGGATGGTGTGCCACTGGTAGCCGCGAGGCACCACGAAAGCGTCCACCCCGTCCGGCATCGGCTTGATCGGGTCGAAGGGCAGGCCGCGCGGCGGGGCGGCCGCCGACGGCAGGGTCAGGCCGGCCGACGGCAGGGCGGCGGTGGCGGCGATTGCCCCGGTGCCGATCAGCAGCGACCGCCGGCTGAGCTGCTTCCGGGCGATCTCGGCGAAGGTCGGCTCTGTGCTGGTATTGGGGGCCGGGTGGGCACAGGCGCTGGCGCACTTGAGATGACAGGTAACCGCGCTGCGGTTTCCGTGGGTCTGTCCCGCCATGGGCAGCAGTTGGTGCACGATGTCTCTCCCGATGGGTCGTAGGGTTCTGCGGTGCCCCGCGGACCGGGGCAGCGGCAGCCATCCAATCCGCCAGGGGTGTCTGCGGCCTGGCGAACACCGGACGAAAAGGTGAACAACGCGTGACGCGGGTTCTCGCCGTCTCCGACAGCGACTCCTACCTCAAGTGGAGCGTGGCGACGCTGCGGGCGATGCCGACCTCCTGGTCCACCACTCAGGTGGTCATAAAGAACCCGGTGCTGCCCTCGGCGGAGCAGGCGCAGGCCGCGGCCGGAGCGCCGGTCCCGGTCCTGTCCTACCCGGCACTGCTGCGGACGCTGCAGCGGGAACGGCCCGACGTCGTGCTGCTGGCGGCGACCGGCCCGGTGGTGGCCGCCCTCACCACGGCGCCGGCGCTCCGGATGCCCGATCGTCCGGTGCTGGTCAGTGGCCTGCCGGGGATCAGCGTGCCGGCCACGCCGCGGGCGATCACCCTTCGGGCCGGCTGCGACGTCTTCCTGCTGCACAGCCACCGCGAGATCGACGAGTTCACCACGCTGGCCGCCGAGCTGGGGGTCGTGCACCGCTTCGGGCTGGCCACCCTGCCCTTCCTGCCGCCGGGTCCGCCGGCAGCCGCCTCCGGCCCGGTCGACGGGCCGCTGGTCTTCGCGGCTCAGGCCAAGGTGCCCGTACGCCGGGAGGACCGGGAGCAGATCCTGCTCGCCCTGGCCGCGACCGGGTCGGCGGTGGTCAAGCTCCGGGCCCGGAGCAGCGAGTGGCAGACCCACCACGAGTCCTGGCCCTACCCGCAGCTGTACGCCGGCCTGGTCCAGTCCGGCCGGGTGCAGGCGGACGCCCTGCACTTCGCCGCCGGGTCGATGAGCGAGGCCCTCGCCGGTGCGCGCGGACTGGTCACGGTCTCCTCGACGGCCGCGTTGGAGGCCATGGCGGCGGGCCTGCCGGTTCTGGCCCTGAGCGACTTCGGGATCAGCGAGGAGATGATCAACACCGTCTTCTCCGGCTCCGGCTGCCTGGGGACGCTGGCCGACCTCGCCGCAGGCCGGCTGACCTCTGCCGACCCGGCCTGGACGGCGGCCAACTACTTCCACCCACCGGCCGACAACACCTGGCTCTCCGAGATCTCCGACCGGCTGGCCGACCGCGCGGCCGGCGCACTGCCGGGCCTGCCTCCGGTCAGCGGCTCTCGCCTGACCCAGGCGCGGCGCCGCGTGCGGCTGACGGTGCCCCCGACGCTGTGGCGGCGGGTCCAGCCGTGGCGGGTCCGCGCGTCTCGAGTACTAGGTCGCACAGCTCGCGTACGGCCCCATGACCGCCTGGCCGACTCAGCACCCGCCGTGCCGCTCGCCGGACCTCCGGATGGGCGTCCGACACCGCCAGCGGCCACCCCACCAGGCCCATCGCACCCAGGTCGTTGATGTCGTTGCCGAGATAGGCGGCCCGGGCCGGGTCGACCCCCTGCCGCTCCAGCCAGTCGCGGACCACCTCCGCCTTGGCCTCGATGCCGTGCAGCACCTCCACGCCGAGCTTGGCCGCCCGGGCCCGGACCACCCGGTTGGTCTCCTTGGACAGGATCAGGATCGGGACCCCGGCCTGGCGCAGCCGCTCGATGCCCAACCCGTCGGACCGGCTGACCCGGACCGACTCGTAGCCGTCCTCGTTGACCAGCGCCGCGTCGTCGGTGTGGACGCCGTCGAAGTCGGTGATCACCACGTCGACATCGACGCCGCTCCGCCGGTCCAGCGCGGGAGCGAGGGCGCTGGCCAGGACCAGATCGTGCTCGTGGTCGATCTCCACCGCGCTGAGCTCGGTGACCGGGACGATCTGGGTCCGCCCGAAGAACCGGTGCCGAGCCTCGCGGAACCCGGCCACCGTCATCGCGTAGAAGGCGCCGGTCTCCCGGAAATGCGGCTCCCGGTCCTGGCGGCGGGGCCGGTAGGCGGCGTCGTGGTTGATTCCCGACGCCTGGCCGTGCGGGCCGGAGCGCCATAGGAACTCATACGTCGGCACGGCCGCGAAGACCGCGTCGGCCTTCCCGTCGGTGATCCGGCTGACCGCCTCGTCCAGGTCCTCCGGGTCGAGGAACGGGCTGGTGCACTGCACGAACACCACGACCTCGGGGTCCCCGCCGTCCGCGGCCAGGGTGTCCAGCGCGTGCAGCAGCGCGGACTCCGAGCTGGCCGTGTCGCCGGACAGGTTGGCGGGCCGCTCGACCACCTCCGCCCCGGCGGCCCGGGCGGCGTCGGCGATGCCGGAGTCATCGGTACTGACGTAAACCCTGTCGATCGCCGACGCGTCGAGGCAGGCGTCCACCGCTCGTTCGACCAGGCTCCGGCCGCCCACCCGGCGCAGGTTCTTCCCCGGAACTCCCTTGGATCCGCCGCGGGCCGGGATGACCGCCACTACCCGAGGCGTCGACACAGCTCGGACCCTAACAGGCCACCGTCGCCAGCCCGTGCTGCGCCCGAGCGGTGCTGGTGACCCGGTCCAGGAAGTCGTCGGCCCGGTCCGGTCCGCCCGGCCGGTACCAGTCCTGGCCGAACTCGCAGACCAGCACCTCGACGCCGATCCCCTCCAGCACCAGCGGCAGGGTGTGCAGCACGCTGGACGGGAAGCTCAGCACCGTACGCCCCACCGGGCCCCGCCGGGCGACCAGCTCAAGCGGCAGGTCGGGTCGCACCACGGCCACCCCGAGGGCGGTGATCTTGGCCAGCTTCTCCTCGCCCTCCTTGCGGTGGGCGAAGTAGCGGCCGACGGAGTACCGCCCCACCAGCGTGCGAACGCCGTCGAGGTAGCGCTCCGGCCGGACCACCCCGGTCTCCACCAGCGAGGTACCGACCAGGTCGGCGGCGTCGCTGATCTCCGGGGCCGGGAAGCGCGACCGGACCCAGGAGTAGGTGTTGGGCACGACCTCGACGTCGGACAGCTCGACTGGCATCGCGGTGAAGATCCGCAGGCCGCCGTCGACCAGCCGGCGCCGGGCCGTCCCGGCGAACACGTCCCGGGCCGTCGCGAGCAGCGGCCGCGGCGAGCCGGAACGGAGACTGCGGTGCCAGCGGACCAACGGCTCACTGGCGGCCCAGCGTCGGGCGAACTCCAACGTGGCGGTGCCGTCGTCGACCAGGGTCACCGGACGGGGCCGCGACGTGGCGAACAGGGACTGGACCAGCCCGGAGAACGGATCACCCACGACCAGCTGCTCGACGTCACCGAGGTGGCCGAGCAGCGCCCAGTACGCCGCCGGCCCACCCAGGCCGAGCCGCGGCTCGTACCACAGCACCTCGTGGCCGGCCTCCGAGGCGAGCGTGGCCATCGCCCGGAGCTGGTCGCGGGTCGGGCCCACCTTCGGTGCGAGCACCGCGATGGGGACGTCCTTCAGATCAGGACTCTCGTACGCCAGCTCCAGCACGTTGAGCAGCTGCGCGGGGCTCTCCACCAAAGCGAGGGCTCCGGTGGACGAGCGGGTCACGACACGGAGACCAGCTGCGGATCCTCCGCGAGCTCACCCGGGACCCGGCGCAGCTTCTTCATGGCGGCGATCTCGCCCGGGTACACCTGCTTCACGCCGTCACCCAGCGCCTCGGTGATCACCCGGATGTCGCGGACCAGCCGCTGCAGGCCCGGAGGCTCCACCGAGGCCGCCTGGTCCGAACCCCACATGGCCCGGTCCAGAGTGATGTGGCGCTCGATGAACACCGCGCCGAGCGACACCGCCGCCAGCGTGGTCTGCAGCCCGGTCTCGTGCCCGGAGTAGCCGATCGGCACGTTCGGGAACTCGCCCTGCAGGGTGTGGATCATCCGCAGGTTCAGCTGGGCGGCCGGCGCCGGGTAGGTGCTCGTCGCGTGGCAGAGCACGATGTTCTCGCTGCCCAGCACCTCGACGGCGTGCCGGATCTGCTTCATGGTCGACATGCCCGTGGACAGGATGACGGTACGGCCGGTGGACCGCAGCTTGCGCAGCAGCTCGTCGTCGGTCAACGATGCCGAGGCGACCTTGTGTGCCGGCACGTCGAACTGCTCGAGGAAGTCGACCGAGTCGGTGTCCCAGGGCGAGGCGAACCAGTGGATCCCCCGCTCCTTGGCGTGCTTGGCAATCTCGGCGTACTCCTCGACGCCGAACTCGACCCGGTGCCGGTAGTCGATGTAGGTCATCCGCCCCCACGGTGTGTCCCGCTCGATGTCCCACTGGTCCCGCGGCGTGGCGATCTCCGGGGTGCGCTTCTGGAACTTGACCGCATCGCAGCCCGCGTCCGCGGCAACATCGATCAGGGCGATGGCGTTGGCCAGCTCCCCGTTGTGGTTGATCCCGATCTCCCCGGTGACGTAGACGGGGCGCCCCGCGCCGACCTCGTGTTCGCCGATTTTCCGCACCGGGGCGTCAAGGGACCAGGACTTGTTGGGCATGATCATGGGTCGGTAGCGTACCGCAACCGACCTCCTTCCCCGGCCCATCGAGCGGCGGTACAGTGTCGATTCTTACGCGGTCGATCATGATCTGAAACGGCACTGGGATCGACCGTGCGCCATGTCATGCACTGACGTTCACGCTGCGTTCACCTTCAGAACCCCTCGCAGTCAAGTGCCGCCCCTACCGTTTCCCCCGGTGCCGCGCTGGCGGACCGATGTGGACCTTGTTCGCGCTCGCGGCAAGGCAACGACATCTCAGTACCTGAAGGGGAAATACGTGAAGCTCAACCGTTTCGGCGCCGCCGTGGCGCTCAGCACCACCTTGGCTCTGACCTTCGCCGGCTGCGCGGCCAACGAGGGCGGCGGTAGCGGGGCGGGTGCGGCTCCGGGAGTGAGTGCGAGCGGCGGCCAGGAGCTCTCCGGCACGCTCACCGGCATCGGCGCCTCGTCCATGGCGTCGGCCCAGGAGACCTGGGTCGCGGCGTTCCAGACCGCCAACCCCGATGTCACCGTCAACTACTCGCCCGATGGTTCCGGGGCCGGCCGGGATGCCTTCGCCGGCGGCGGCGCAGACTTCGCCGGCTCCGACCGGGCCCTGGAGACCGACGAGCTCACCCCGGAGGCGCTGGCGAACTCCCGCTGCGCCGACGGCTCCAAGGCGATCAACCTGCCAATCTACATCTCCCCGATCGCGGTCATCTACAACCTGGAGGGCGTCGAGAGCCTCAAGCTGGACGCGGCCACGGTGGCCGGCATCTTCAAGGGCGAGATCACCAAGTGGAACGACCCGAAGATCGCCGCCCAGAACGACGGGGTGAGTCTGCCGAGCTCCGGCATCACCCCCGTGCACCGGGCGGACGACTCCGGCACCACGGAGAACTTCACCGACTACCTGCACACCCTCGCCCCGAAGGTGTGGGACGCGGAGCCCGACGGCGAGTGGCCGATCGAGGGCGGCGAGGCCGCCCAGGGGACCTCGGGTGTCGTCGACGCGGTGACCAACGGCAGCGGGACCATCGGCTACGCCGACGCATCCCGAGCCGGTGAGCTCGGCGTCGCCGAGATCAAGGTCGGCGACAGCTACCTCAAGTACACCCCGGAGGCCGCGAGCGCCCTGGTGGACGCCTCGCCGCGGGCCGAGGACCCGGAGCGCAGCCAGAACGACCTCGCCTTCGAGCTCGACCGCAAGGCCGAGGGTGAGGTGTACCCGATCGTCCTTGTCTCCTACGCCATCGCCTGCGAGAAGTACGAGGATCCGCAGGTCGCGGCGCGGGTCAAGGCCTACCTGTCCTACATCGGCTCGGCCGAGGGCCAGCAGGCGTCGGCCGAGAAGGTCGGCAACGCTCCGCTGTCGGCCGACCTGGCCGAGAAGGTCGAGACCGCAGCCAACTCGATCGCCTGAGGAATGGTCCCATCGGGCTCGCTCGTCGACCGGTCGACGAGCGAGCCCGATGATGATCTCAATATCCGAATAAGTTGGCCGTCACCCGGGAGGGCGCATGACGCAGACCAAGCCGAATGAGGATGTGAGCCGTATCACCGCCGCGCCGGCCTCCGCGCCAGAGGCTCCACCACCCGACCTGGCCCCGCCCACCCGGCACGGCCAGGTCCGGCGGCTCGGCGACCGGGTGTTCTCCGGCAGCGCCACCACGGCCGGCCTGATCATCCTGGTGGTGCTGGCCCTGGTCGCCGCCTTCCTGCTGGTCCAGGGCGTGCCGGCCCTCACCGCTCCGGTCGACGACCTCCCGTACGGCCCGTTCCTGTCCTTCGTACTGCCGCTGGCCTTCGCCACCGTCTGGGCCGCGTTCCTGGCCCTGCTCATGGCGGTGCCGGTCGCCATCGGCATCGCGCTGTTCATCTCCCACTACGCCCCGCGACGACTGGCCGCGGGACTGGGGTACGTGATCGATCTGCTGGCCGCGGTGCCGTCGGTGGTGTTCGGGCTGTGGGGCGTGAACGTGCTCGCCCCGGCGATCCAGCCGGCCTACTCCTGGCTGGCCAGCACGCTCGGCTTCATCCCGCTGTTCTCCGGCCCGGTCTCTGGCACCGGGCGCACCATCTTCACCGTGGCCATCGTGCTCGCGGTGATGATCCTGCCGATCATCACCGCGTTGTCCCGGGAGGTGTTCCTGCAGACCCCGCGGCTCCACGAGGAGGCCGCCCTGGCCCTCGGCGCCACCCGCTGGGAGATGGTGCGCACCGCGGTGCTGCCGTTCGCCCGGCCGGGCATTATCTCCGCCGCGATGCTCGGTCTGGGCCGGGCCCTGGGCGAGACGATGGCCGTCGCCATGATCCTCTCCCCCGGCGCCGTGATCTCCTTCGCGCTGCTCAAGTCGGAGGCTCCCACCACGATCGCCGGCAACATCGCCCTGAGCTTCCCCGAGGCGTACGGGCTGGGCGTCAACCAGCTCATCGCCAGCGGCCTGGTGCTGTTCGCCATCACCCTGGCCGTCAACATGATCGCCCGCGCCATCATCGAGCGGCGCAAAGAGTTCTCCGGAGCGAACTGATGTCTGCCGCCGTCGCCACCCGACCCCCGGGAACGAGCAACCTCACCGCCGGCCAGCTGCCGGCCTGGGTCAGCGGGGTCGTGCTCGCGGTCAGCCTGGTGCTGTCCGCCTCGCTGTTCGCAATGGTCGGCTCGTTCGGGGTGATCCGCACGCTCGCGGTGACCCTGGTGATCTACGCGATCGTCATCGTGGCCGCCTCCGCGATCGTGGAGGGGAAGCGCAAGGCCGTGGACCGGCTCGCCACCACCCTGGTCACCAGCGCCTTCGTCCTGGCTCTGCTGCCGCTGGTCTCGCTCGTGATCTCGGTCATCGGCAACGGCAGCGCGCGTTTCGACGGGACGTTCTTCACCTACTCGCTGCGCAACATCGTCGGCGAGGGCGGCGGCGCGGCCCACGCCATCGCCGGCACGCTGTGGGTCACCGCGATCGCGACGCTCATCTCGGTCCCGGTCGGCCTGATGGCCGCCATCTACCTGGTCGAGTACGGCCAGGGCGGCAAGCTGGCCCGGTCCCTGACCTTCTTCGTCGACGTGATGACCGGCATCCCCTCGATCGTGGCCGGCCTGTTCGCGTACGCGGTGTTCGTGCTGCTCTTCGGTCCGGGGACGAAGACGGGGATGGCCGGAGCCGCCGCGCTCTGCGTGCTGATGATCCCGGTGGTGGTCCGCGGGGTGGAGGAGATGCTGCGCATCGTCCCGATGGAGCTGCGCGAGGCCTCCTACGCGCTGGGGGTGCCGAAGTGGCTCACCGTCGTCAAGATAGTGCTGCCCACCGCCCTGGCCGGAATAGCCACCGGCGTCATGCTGGCCGTGGCCCGGGTCATCGGTGAGACGGCACCGCTGCTCGTCGCGGCCGGCTTCACCCAGGGGATGAACAACAACCCCCTCGAGGGGCCGATGATGACCCTGCCGGTGTTCGTGTTCCGGCAGTACGCCGACCAGGGCAACCCGGCCTCGGCCTACATCGAGCGGGCGTGGGCGGGCGCGCTCACCCTCATCCTCATCGTCATGCTGCTCAACCTCGCCGGGCGCTTCATCGCCTGGAAGTTCGCCCCCAAGGGCGGACGCTGAAACCGGAAAGGTCGCTTCGTTGTCCAAGCGGATCGAGGCCAAGGGCCTCAACATCTACTACGGGTCGTTCAAGGCGGTCGAGGACGTCTACTTCACGGTCGAACCACGGACGGTGACGGCCTTCATCGGCCCGTCGGGCTGCGGCAAGTCCACCGTGCTGCGCACCATCAACCGGATGCACGAGGTCATCCCCAAGGCCTACGTCGAGGGCGAGCTGCTGCTCGACGGGGACAACCTCTACGGGCCGGGTGTCGATCCGGTACGGGTACGCCGCCAGGTCTGCATGGTGTTCCAGCGGCCGAACCCGTTCCCGACCATGTCCATCGGGGACAACGTTCTGGCCGGGGTCCGGCTCAACAACCAGCGGCTGAGCGGTAGCAAGGCCAAGGACCTGCTGGAGCAGTCCCTGCGCGGCGCCAACCTGTGGAACGAAGTGAAGGACCGGCTGGACCGCCCCGGCTCCGGGCTGTCCGGCGGCCAGCAGCAGCGGCTCTGCATCGCGCGGGCCATCGCCGTGCAGCCCGAGGTCATCCTGATGGACGAGCCCTGCTCGGCCCTGGATCCCATCTCCACGCTGGCCATCGAGGACCTGATCGGTGAGCTCAAGGAGAGCTACACGGTCGTGATCGTGACCCACAACATGCAGCAGGCCGCCCGGGTCAGCGACCAGACGGCGTTCTTCAACCTCGAGGCCCAGGGCAAGCCGGGCAAGCTGATCGAGATCGGGCCGACGGACAAGATCTTCTCCAACCCCGACGTGAAGGCCACCGAGGACTACATCACCGGCCGCTTCGGCTGAGCTCCTCGCTTAGCGCCGGTGATCCCGCCCGGGCGACCCGCGTCGCAACCATCCGCCCCTCGCAGGCCCGGGCTCCCGCCAGGCCCGGCCACGCTCCGCTGGACGTCGGGGTGGAACCACCCACCTCGCTCGTCCCCAGTTCCGCTGGGCACCCGTGGCCGAGCACAGCCCCGTTGTGCAGCGAGTGCCGAACGGGCAGGTGGGAGGCAGGAATTCACAGGCTTCGTGACCTTTCGCGGCGGTCGGCTCGGGCCTGTCCCCGAATAGACTCGCGAACGTGAGCGCGAAGGCAGGCTGGTATCCCGATCCGGGGGGCGGACAGGGTCTCTATCGCTACTGGGACGGCAAAGCGTGGTCGGCGGCGACCTCGCCCAACCCGGGCGCACCGCCACCCACCGCCGGCCTCGGCGGCCTCGGCCAGCCGGGCGGTGGTGCTCCGCTCGGTCAGAACTTCTCGACGGGTCAGCCCGGCCTGCTCGGCCAAGGCGGCCCGGGCGCTCCGGCCGGCTACGGCGCGGGCAACCCGAACGCGTACGCCCACTACCAGCAGGTCGCCAAGAAGAAGTCCCCGATCGGCTGGTGGATCGGCGGCATCGCCCTGGTGGTCGTGATCGTCGTCATCGCCGTGATCGCGATCCGCGCGGTGGCCGGCGGGACCAACATCGCCACGCCGCCGAGCGGCGGCGGCGGACCGGCCACCCAGGACACCTGCCCGCCGAAGCGGACCGAGACCCCGCAGCCCGAGGCCGACCCCAACGACGGCCGGGTGCATGGCGGCCCGCTCTCCTACCCGACACTGGGGCCGCCCTGGGGCGCCCCGGTCCCCGACGACCGGGTTCCCTTCGGCACCGACGTGCTGAGCCAGCTGGTCACCATCGAGGCCAACTACGAGCCCGGCCAGAACTGGGTGGCCTCGGTGCTGGTCGGTGAGCTGCAGGCCGGTGACGGGTTCTTCACCCCCGAGCAGGGCTCGCAGATCGTGGTCAAGTGCATCCTCGGCGCCTTCTACGGCGATGCCCAGGTCAACAGCGACGTGCAGAAGAACGAGGCCACCACCATCGACGGGCGGGAGGCCTGGATCGTGGAGTCCCAGCTCTCCTTCGACATCCCGAACCTCGAAACCAAGGGTGAGCTGCTGATCGTGGTGATCGTGTCGGCCGGGGCCCGGTCCGGCCTGTACTACGCCTCGATCCCCGACACCGCGCCGCAGCTCGTCAAGCCGGCCCGCGACCTGATCGGCCAGCTGAAGGTCACCGAGTAGCACGAAGGTGCGGCCTGAGCGCCCACCGTCACGCCTTCACGTCGAACGGCACGGTCGAAACCACCCGGGCCCCACCACCGGCTCCGGCCGGTGATGGAACGGCGGCCTCGAGGATCCGGCCCAGGCGCAGGCGAGTCCGGTCCGGGCCGCGACCCCGTGGCCATCAGCCAGAGGGCGCCGGGCCCGACCGATCCCGGCAGGTTGCCGTCGGCGGAGCCGTGAGCCCGGCAGGCCACCCAGAGCGTTCGGCCAGCAGGCGGCCTGCAGCCCGCGCAGGGCCGGCCCGGCCCGCTCGGTCGTCCCGGTACTCGGCTGGACCATGGTGGGGTCAACCTATTCGGCGCAGGTGACGAGCCCGCGTCGTGCCTTGAGCGTGACGACCCGGGTGGCGCTCTGCCGCACCCGTTCGGCGAACGCCTCGTCGCTGCCCATCCGCTGCCGCACCGCCCGGGTCATCGGGGCGACCAGCCCGGCGTCTCCGATGATCATCAGGTCGCCGCCGGCGGACAGGAAGCGCAGCGCCCGCTGGGCGGGAGCGACGTCGGCCATCGCCGCGGCGGCCAGATCATCGGAGATGACCACCCCGGTGAACCGGAGGTCATCCCGCAGCAGGTCGGTCAGCACCACCGGCGAGAACGCGGCCCGACGCTCCGGGTCGATCCGTTCGTAGTACGCCGACGAGGCCATCACCATGTCCGCGCCGGCCTCGATCACCGCGGCGAAGGCTGCCACGTCGGCGCCGTCGCGGGTGGTCCTGTCGTCGACCACCCGGCGGGCGTAGTCGGTGTTGCCCCGCACCCGCCCTAGCCCGGGGAAGTGCTTCACCGCGGTGGCCACGCCGGCCCGGTCCATGCCGCGGACGAACGCGCTGGCCTTGGCCGCGACGGTCTCCGGGTCCGAGCCGTAGCCGCGGCGGAGAGCTCCGATCGGCGCGTTGGCGGAGCCCAGGTCGGCCGGGACCACATCGGCCACCGGGGCCAGGTTGGCATCGATCCCGACCTCGGCCAGCTCACTCCCCCAGCGCTCGGCGATCCGGGCCAGGCGGGCGTCGGACTCCTCGGCCTGCTCCTGGGCCGACGGGATCTCGGCGAACCCGGAACCCCGCAGCCGCTGCACCTGGCCACCCTCCTGATCCACCGCGAGCAGGGTGCGGATGCCGCCGGGGCGGCGGGTGCTACGACGTACGTCGGTGACCACGTCCGCGGTCTTCGTCGCGCCGGCGGTCGAGTTGCCCAGCAGGATCACGCTGCCGGTCCGGCTCTCGGCCAGCACGTCCCGCTCGCTTTCGGTCGGACCGGTGGAACCGACCGCGACCATCAGCAGCTGTCCGACCTGTTCGGCCGGACTCAGCTCGGCGACCAGATCGGCGCAGGCGGTGGGCCGCGGTTCCGGGGTTCCGGTCGGCATCGGTCCGGAGGTCGGCGAAGCCGACTGCGACGACGCCGGCGACGTGGTGGAGCCGGCGGACAGGGTCGGCTGGGGTCCGGTCGATCCCTCCGGGATCGGCACCGGTGCACAGGCCGCGGCGAGCACCGAGACCAGCCCGAGGATCCCTAGTCGGACCGTTAGGGTGAGGCCCATGTCGAGCATCAGCGTAAGCCCGAGGACCCTTGCCGACGTCATCCCCGGGGGCCTGGCCCGCAGCATCGTCCTGGTGGTCGGGGGCGCGATCTTCGTCGGGCTGACCGCCCAGGTGGTCATCCCGCTGCCGTTCACCCCGGTGCCGTTGTCGCTGCAGACGTTCTCCGTGCTGCTGGTCGGCGCCGCGCTGGGCAGCACCCGCGGTGCGGCCTCGATGGCGCTGTACCTGCTGGCCGGGGTCGCCGGTGTGCCGTGGTTCGCCGACGCCAACAGCGGCTGGCAGTTCGCCTCGATCGGTTACGTGGTCGGCTTCGTCGCCGCCGCCTGGCTGGTCGGCCTGCTGGCCGAGCGGCGTGGCGACCGGACCCCACTGCGGGCGGCAGCGCTGATGGTGGCGGGCAACCTGGTGATCTACGCGTTCGGCGTGACCGGGCTGCTGCTGATGACCCCCTTCGACGGGCCGACGGCGGTCGCCAAGGGCGTGGTCCCGTTCCTGCTCGGGGACGCCGTCAAGATCGTGGCCGCGGCGGCGCTGCTGCCCGCCGCGTGGAAGCTGGTGGGGTCGCGCCGGGAGTCCTGAGGGGCGCATGACCGAGGTCGTCTTCAGCGCCGAGGTGCTTGCCGCCGGCGGCGGCGGTCACGCCGTCGTGGTGCCCAAGGAGATCGCCGCGAAGCTCTCGGGCCGGCGCGTGCCCGTGGTGGCCCACGTCGACGGCGTCGAGTACCGCTCGAGGGTCGCCGTCTACGGCGGCCAGGTCTACCTCGGACTGCGTCAGGAGCTGCTCCGCCGGATCGGCCGGCAGGCCGGCGACACCGTCGAGGTCCGGCTGGCCGAGGGCAGCGCACCGGAGCCGGCACCGGCGCTGAGCGAGCCGCCGGAGCTGGTCGCGGCCCTGGCCGACAGCGAGGCCGCGCGGGCGGCGTACGCCGCGCTGCCCGCCGAGCATCAGCACGAGTTCTGGGCCTGGATCGCCGCCGCCGACCAGCCCGAGGCCCGCGCGGACCGGGTGGCCCGGACGGTGCGGCGGCTCAGTCGCTAGTGGCTCACCGGTCGCTCGCGTTCAGCAAGGCGTTCTCGACCACCTCGGCGAGCGCGGGGTGGATCCAGTACTGGCCGCGGGCCACGTCGACCGCGCGCTGACCGAAGCTCATCGCCTGGACCAGCGGCTGAATCAGTGAGGAGGCGTCCGGCCCCAGCAGGTGGGCGCCGAGAACCAGGCCGGTGCTCGCGTCGACCAGGACCTTGACGAAGTGCCCGGTGTCCTCCATCGCCCAGCCGTAGGCCACATCCGCGTACGCCTGCTTGCCCACCCGGAAGTCGAGGCCCTGCTTGGCCGCCTCCTGCTCGGTCAGCCCGACGGCGGCGATCTGCGGCTCGGCGAACACCGCGTGCGGAACGTAGCGGTGGTCGGTAGCAGCCGGAGCGTCCGGGTGCAGCAGATTGTGCTGGACCGTCCGGGCCTCCTCGTTGGCCACGTGCTTCAGCGGGTGGTGGGTGCAGACGTCACCGAGGGCGAGGACGCCCTCAGCGGTGGTCCGCTGGTACTCGTCGACGACGATCCGGCCCTGCTCGTCGGTCGCGATCCCCGCACTGTCCAGGTTCAGGGTGTCACCGTTGGGCACCCGGCCGGTGGCCACCAGGAGCGTGTCGGCCTCGAGGATTGACGGACCGCCCGGTCCGTCCAGGTGCAGCACGATGCCGTCGTCCGCGGCCGGCTCCACCCGGGTCGCCTGGGTCTTGGCCCGGATGTCGACCAACCGGCCGAACTGCTCGGTGAACCGGGCCGCGATCTCGTCGTCCTCCTTGGCCAGCAGCCGGTCGGACCGGTTGACCACGGTCACCGCGGCGCCGAAGGCGGATAACACCCCGGCGAACTCGGCGGCGATGTAGCCCCCGCCGAGGATGGCCAGTCGGCCGGGCCGCTCGTCCAGACGCATGATCGTGTCGGAGGTGTGGAACGGCACCGAGGTCAGCCCGGGGATCTCCGGGACGACCGGGCGGCTGCCGGCCGCCACCACGATCTTGTCGGCGGTGATCTCCTCCCCCCCGACGGCCAGCCGCCGGGGTCCGACGAAGTGGCACGTGTGGCTGTACACCGTCACGTTCGTGCTCTGCTCCCGGAAGCGCCGACCGGCCGCCGCGTCGCCGTCGATGCGGGCGAAGATCCGGTCCCGGATATCGGGCCAGCGCACTCCGCGCAGCTCGAGGTCGACACCGAGCCGGGCCGCCTGCCGCGGTATCCGGGCGAGCCCGGCGGGATAGACGTACATCTTGCTCGGGATGCAGCCGACGTTGAGGCAGGTCCCGCCGAACGGGCCGGGCTCGATGATCGCCACCGACTGCTCGGCGAACCGTTCGTCGAGTACCGAGTTACCGGAACCGGTACCGATGATGCAGAGATCGAAATGAACCACCGCCCCATGCTGCCAGCGGTTGCCGCACCGAACGGGTGGGCGGGACAATAGTTCGGGTGAGCGCGCAAGGCGGCCTCGGAGCACGGTTGAGCGGCCGTCGCCGCCACCGGGTCGCCTACCTGGCGCTGCTGCGGCGGTCCAACCGGTACGTGATGCGGACCTGGCTGCTCCGGGTGGTGGCCCTGGTGGTCATTGCCGCCCTGTCGGGAATGAGCTCGCGCAGCCCGCTGGCCATCGCGCTGTGCGCGGCGGCCTCCCTGGGCACCTTCCTGCTCTGGGCCAACCTGCGGCACACCCGGCGACAGACCGAGCCCCGCTTCTGGCTCACCCGGGCCTACCGGCGCAACCTGGCCCGGACCGATGGCCGGCACCGGCTCAGCCTGGGCTCCTACATCGAGATCCCGGAGTCCTTCGTGCTGATCGCCATCCCGTCCTGGGTGGCCACGGACGACCCGCTGTGGGCCCGGCTGGTCATGCTGGCCGCCGCGGTCGGCTTCTTCATCAGCGTCTCCGGGTTGATCTTCGCCGACCACACCTGGTTCAACCCGGCCGAGAGCGACCCGCCGGCCTGGCATGAGATCTTCCGGCTGCTGGCTGGGCCGATCACGGCTGGGCTGGTCTGCCTGATCACCCTCCCCGCCGACTGGGGGCCCGAGGGCTGGTGGGCCGCCCTGGCCATCTCCCTGACCCCGCTGATCATCAACCTGCGGCTGTCCGACACCGACCTGATCATGGGCGTGCTGCCGGCCCTGGTCCAGGAGGAGTCGCACGCCGGGCGCGAGCTGGTGATCAACGAGACGCACGGGGCGCTGTCCACCAACCTGCGGCTGCTGGAGCAGCAGACCCGGGAGCTGCGCTCGATAGCTCCGGCCGTGCACGACCTGGCGGTGTCGGCAAACAGCCGGCTGCGGGAGACCTTGAGCCTGGCCCGGTTGGGCTCGGAGAGCTCGACCAGCGTGCACAACCTGGATGCGCCCGTCCTGACGCTGGCCCGGGCCGTCGGGGCCCGGGCCTCGGTCGAGGTGACGGTGGACCGGCTCGGGGCGGAGGACCAGGACCTCGCGCGGCTCGTCCTCAATGACCTGGTCGGCAACGCGCTGAACGCCGGTGCCGCCGACGTACGCGTCACCATCGCGCCCGACGGACCGCGGGTGGCCATCTCGGTCAGCGACGACGCACCACCGATGGCCCCGGGAGTCTGGAAGACTCCGGGCACCAGCTCGGCCCGGCTCGAGGTCAAGCTGGCCGAGCTGTCCGGCACGCTGACCGCCGCCCAGCACGACGGAACCAAGATCGTCACCGCCACCTGGGCGGTCCGGGCCGGACGGACAGGAGATGATTGATGGCGGGAGCGGGACAGGTCCTGCTGGTCGACGACGTGCCCGGTGAGCGGGCGAACTTCGAGCACGCGTTCGGCAACCGGCTGGCGGTCGCGCCGACCATCGACATCCTCAACGACCAGCTCCGGCGGGGCATGACCTGGGAGGTGGCGTTCGTCGACTTCAACCTCAGCTCGCGGACCAGCACGGGGCTGACCGCCCTGCTCCGGCTGCACCACGAGCGTCCGGAGACCAAGATCGTCACCTACAGCCAGTTCACCGAGAGCGGCCGGACCCTGTACGCCGCGGCCGGCCGGCACTGGTTCGACGCCGCCGCCCTGCTGGACAAGGTCAAGAACGACCCGACCACGCTGGTCCGTTACCGCGAGTCGATCCACGCCGGCATCAACCCGACCCCGGTGATGTGGCAGCGCCGGCTGCACTGGGCCCATCTGATCGACAACCTGCTGGCCGACCCGGCGTGGGTGCGGATCTGGCGCGCGCTGCGGGACGCGGCCGGGGACATGGCCGCAGTGGCCGAGATCCTGAAGGTCGAGCCGGGCAGCCTGCGCGGGTTCAAGGACAGGGCGACCGAGGCGGCGATCCTGTTCAACGAGAAGTTCCACGACATCCCGCCACCGGCCCGGACCCGGAACAAGAAGGGCATCCTGGCCGCCTTCGCCGCCGAGCATCGGCACTTCCTCAGCGCACCGGACCTGTCCACGGTGATGTCGCCGGGCACGCGTCGGCGCCCGCTGGCCAAGGGCTAGCTAGCGCTCATGCGCGCCCGGGTGCTGTTTGGTGCGCCGCGGGGGGTCAAGGGAGTCGTGGCCTTTTGCTCATCCGCAGGTAGGCCTGGCGCTCGGGCTCGGGAAAGTGCTCGATGGCGTAGCGCAGAGCGGTCCGCGGCAGCCGACCGACGTGGCGGTCCAGGAACTGCCGCAGGGCGACGGGGTCGCGCTTGCCGGCCTCGCGCAGGGACCAGCCGACGGCCTTGTGCATCAGGTCGTGCCGGTCGTCCAGCAACAGCTCGGCCAGGGCGAACAGGTCGTCGGTCTCGCCCGACGTGAGGAACCACTGACTGCCGACCATGGCGATCCGGCGGTCCCAGATCAGGGCGGATCGGGCCAGGGCGTAGAGCGGCGTCCGGTCCCGGTGCTGGAGGCGACCACCGACGATCGGCTTGGCGCTGACGTCGACCAGGTCCCAGTTGTTCACGTACCCGGTGTTGGCCAGGTAGGTCTGATAGACCAGCTCCAGCTCGGCCGGGTCGCCGCGCCTCAGGGTGTTGCGACGGGCCCTCTCGGCCATCACCACCAGGGCGGCGAGCCGGTGCTCGTGCACCGGACTCTGCAACAGCGGCAGCCAGTGGTGGGGGGCGAACGGCGCGGCGACGTAGCTGGCGGTCAACCGGCGCAGGTCGCTCAGCTTGATCCCGATGAAGGTGTCGCCCTCGCCGTATCCGCCCGGCCGCACCTGGAAGTAGCGGGTCAGCACCGCCGCCGTCTCCGGCTCCGCGGCCGCCTCCATCGCCTCGACCAGCTGCTGCACCTGAGCACCTTCCCACTTCCCTCTGCTCACCCACCTCGTTCCTGACCCGGCTCGCCGAGCAGCACCGGCTCTGGAGCCATTGATCACCTTCGACCCGTGGTTCCGCCCGTAAGTCCGGTTGGCCGGCGACTCCGGCCTCGAGCCCCGGCTGCTGACCTGGCTGCCCGGCCAGGGCACCGAATGGCAGGACCACGGCGGCAGCGCCGGCACCTTCCTGACCGTCCGCGGCACCCTCACCGAGCGACAGGCGATGGGCGCATGGCGACGGCCCACCGCGGATCCGGCCGGAGACCCGGACCGTGGGAACCGTGGTCGCGGGTACGCGGCCTGGCGACAGTCCGAGGTGCCGTTGCGGGTCGGCCCGTCTCACCTTGCCGGAACGCCTGACGAGCCGGTGGATCATCAGCTAGTTTGAGGGCTCCAGCTGGTGGAGCTGAACCGGTGAGCGATCTCAGCCCACCAGTCACCTCGGTCCGCGCCGGGCGACAGAACACCATCGACGTGCTGGACTCAGCCGGGGCATGAGTAAGGCTCACCCCAGCACGAGCAAAATCTGGGGGGCACCGGTGCGGGCCGGGGTGACCCCTACCCCGTCCGCCGCGGACGGACCGGGGAGGTGCCGGAGGCGTGAGTTCACGCCAAACCTGGGCCGCGTGCATCGGTGAGCCGGTGCACGCGGGCCAGGTCGGCCGGCCAGCGCCCAGCGCCGCAGCCGCTGCATCTCTGCGAATCGCACCCGACCCTCAACCTCGACTGAGCGCCGGTGCCGGGCCTGGATGGAACAGGCGGTGCGGTCGCTGGTACCGGGGTGCTCGGATCGACGGCCGGGACTAGATACCGGCGTAGGAGTGCAGGCCGCTGACGAACAGGTTGATGCCGACGAAGTTGAACCAGAACGACGCCAGCCCGATCAGCGCGATCACTGCCGCCCGCCGGCCACGCCAGCCCGCGGTGGAGCGGGCGTGCAGGTATCCGGCGTAGATCACCCAGGTCACCAGGGCCCAGGTCTCCTTCGGGTCCCAGCCCCAGTACCGGCCCCAGGCGTACTCGGCCCAGATCGCGCCGGCCGCCACGGCGAAGGTCCACAGCGGGAACGCGAAGGCGAGGAACCGGTACGCCAGCACGTCCAGCCGGCGCACGCTGGGCACCAGCGCCAGGTAGCCGCGAACGGTGCCGCGCTCCTCGGCGCGCTGCTTCAGCAGGTAGAGGATGGACAGCAGGCCACCGATGTTGAACGCCGCCCCCGCGATCGCGGCCGCAACGATGTGGATGATGAACCAGACCGAGTGCAGCGCGGGCACCAGCGGCGCGACGGCGACGTAGAAGACGGTGACGGCGAGCCCGTTGCCGATGGCGGCCAGCAGCGTGACCGGCAGCCCCAGCCACCGGACGCCCGCCCGCCAGACCATGATCAGATACGCGGCGACGACGAACACCATCGCGCTGATGGTGAACTCGAACATGTTGCCCCATGGCGCCCGCCCGGCGGCCAGCCCTCGGAGCAGCACACCGGCCACGCTGAGCAGGAAGCCGATGATCGTCAGAGCCAGCCCGATCCGGCCGAACTGCTCGACCCGCTCCGGCCCAGGTCCGGCGGGCGGCCCTTCGACAGGCTCAGGGCGCATAGCCGCAGGCCCAGGACGCATGGCCGCAGGCTCAGCATGCGTCGGCATGCTCGCTGAGCCTGTCGATGCGCCCACCAGCTCCTCGACCGGCCGGCCGCGCAGCCGCATCCGCCCGGCCGCCGACCACTCGGCGGCGTGCATCATCAGCGCCAGCAGGTAGACCACCACCGAGGCGACCAGAGCCAGGCTGGAGTAGTACTCGAGGTTCACGCCGCGCCCACCTTTTCCCTGCGTTCGCCAAGCTCGGCGGCCAGTTCCGCCACGTCGTCACTCAGCCCCACGCGCGCATCCGCGCGGTCCAGGCCGCCGACCTCCACCAGGTTATGTCCGTCGTCGCCGGCCCGGACCCGGACCCAGACGCGCCGGGGTCGGACGAACAGCGACAGACACAGGCCTGTCACTGAGAACGCCAGCGCGACCAGCGAGATTCCCACCCCGGGGGTGTCGCTGACCTGCAGCTTGACCCAACGGGTCCAGCCGTCCAGCTGGATCGAGCCCTTGCCGTCGGGCAGTCGCACCCCCTGCCCGACCTTGAGCGCCAGCCGGATCCGGTCGCCGTTCGGTTCGGTCAGCGGCCTCATGCCGGTGGTGTCGAGGGTGTACACGTTCTCCGGTCGACCGGTCTCGATCTTCGGCGGTCCGGACCAGACGTTGGTGAACAGCGCCGGGTCGAACGCGTCCGGGAACACCGAGCGCGGGCCCTGCTCGTCCACCACCGCCGACGGCAGGAAGTAGGCCTCGAAGCCGAGCCGCTCGGGCCGGGCGTCGGGCACCTTGATCGCTCCGGCCGAGGTGAAGTTGCCGTCCTGGGGCAGGAACGGGACCGGCCCCGAGAAGGCCACGTCGCCGGCGCCGTCCCTGACCGTGACGACCGGCGCGTAGCCGTGACCGATCAGGTGCACGGTCGTGCCGTCGATGTTCAGCGGCCGGTTGACCTCCAGCACCTCTGATCGCGGCGCGGCGCCCGGGCGGTCCACCACGTCGACCTCGGCCCGGAACTCGCGCGCCGCGCCGGTCTGCACCGCGCCGGTCTCGAACCGCACATCGAACCGCTTGACGGTGAGCCCGAACGGGACCAGGTCCGTCTCCGCGAACCGGGCGCCGGAGGTGAAGTCGTCGTACTGGGTCAGGTTGTTCGCGAAGCCCTGCCCCACGATCACGACGCTGGTCCCCCGGAACCCGAAGAGGATGCCCAGCGCGATCCCGAGCAGCAGGAACAGCAGGCTGACGTGGAAGACGAGGTTGCCCGCCTCCCGGAGATAGCCGCGCTCGGCCGCGACCGAGTCGTCGCGAGCCACCACCCGGTAGCGGCGCTGTCGGAGCAGCTCCGCCGCCTGGGGCAGCACCCCGTTCCCGGCCGGCGAGCCGGCCGTGGCGTAGGCCGGGAGGCGGGAGAGGTTCCGCGGCGTACGCGGTGGTTGGGCCCGTAGCGCCCGGGCGTACACGCCGATCCGCGGGATGATGCATCCGACCAGGGAGAGGAACAGCAGCAGGTAGACCGCGGAGAACCAGGGCGAGGTGTAGACCTCGAACGCCCCCAGCCGGTCGAGGATCGGTCCCAGCCGGGGATGCTCGTCCAGGTAGTCCGCCACCCGCACCGGGGCCACGCTCCGCTGGGGCAGCAGCGATCCGGGCACCGCCGCCAGGGCCAGTCCGAAGAGCAGCACCAGCGCGGTGCGCATCGCGGTGAGCTGGGTCCACAGGTAGCGCAGCCCGCCGCGCCAGCCGAGCGCGGGCGCGTCGGCCTGGGTCTTCGTCGCATCGGCCATCAGATCACCGTCTCGAAGGACGCCGCCCACTGCCGCAGCGAGGACGTCACCCATTCCCAGGTGCCGGTGAGCAGCAGCAGCCCGACGCCGACCAGCAGCACCCCGCCGATTCGCATGATCACCTGCTGGTGCCGGCGCAGCGCATCGACCGCCTTGGCCATCCGGGTGAACGCCAGCCCGGCGATCACGAAGGGGATGCCGAGCCCCAGCGCGTACACGAACCCGAGGAGACCGCCGCGCAGTGCCGTCCCCTCGCTGAAGCCCAGGTTGACCACGACGCCGAGGGTCGGCGACAGGCATGGTGTCCAGCCCAGTGCGAAGACGACGCCGATCAGCGGCGCCGCAGCCACTCCGACGGCGGGGATTCGGTGCAGCCGCCGGTCCGTCTGGCCGATCCGCAGGACTCCGACGAAGATCAGCCCCAGCAGGATGACCACCACCCCGAGGACCCGGCTGATCACCTCCCGGTACTCGTTCACCGCCCGGCCTGCCGATCCCGCGACCACACCGGTGATCACGAAGACCACTGCGAACCCGAGCACGAACAGCGACGTCCCGGCCAGCATGCGGCCCCGCCGGGCCGATCCCTCGACGACCTCCGCGGCGCCCAGGCCGGTGGCGTAGGAGAGGTAGCCGGGCAGCAGCGGCACCACGCACGGCGAGAAGAACGACACCAGGCCGGCGAGCAGGGCGACCGGGATGGCCAGCACCATCGAGCCGCCGACCGCGGCCGCGGCCCAGTCGGCCAGCTCCAGTGGAGGCATCTATCTGCCGTTCGCGGTGTCGTTGATCATCTGCACCAGCGTGGTCTCCGAGACCGGCCCCAGCACCCGGACCGCCAGCCGGCCCTCGCGGTCCAGCACCAGCGTGGACGGGATGGCGCTGGCCGGCAGCACCTGTGCAAAGGGGAGCAGGACCTGTCCACTCGGGTCGTAGATGCTCGGGTAGGTGACCTTGTTCTGCCGGACGAACTGCTGCGCCGCCGCCGGCTGCCGGTCCTTGCTGGTGACACCCAGGAACTGGGCCACGGTGGCGGTCTCCTCGCTCGCCGCCTGGAGGTCCGGCGCCTCCTTGCGGCACGGGCCGCACCAGGAGCCCCAGACGTTGATCACCACGACCTTGCCCGGGTAGGCCTTGCTGGACAGGACGCCGGTGCCGTCCAGGTCAGGGCCGCGGACCTCGGCGACCGGCTGGCGCTCCGCCGGCGGGATCAGGGTCACGGTCCGAGCGACGTCGGGGTAGCCCTGCTGCCCGCCCGAGGCGTTGGGGTCGTTGGCGCCCGTGTCGCAGCCGCTGGCGAGCAGGAGCGCCAGCAGCATGCCGGCCACCCGAACCGACCAGACAATTCCCCGCATCAGCCGACCTCAGGCGCCCGCGACGAACTTCCGGCCCTGATGCGGTTTGAGCAGCTCGGCCGCCGGCTCGCGGTAACCGACCGAGGTGACCCGACCGTCGACATAGGTGAAGGAGGTGACGCTGGCCAGCGTGCACTCGCGCTTGCGCGGGTCGTGGAACAGCCGCCTGCCCTCGGCGTCGCAGCGGGCCATCCAGATCGGCAGCTGGTGGGAGACGATCACGGCCTCGTGCCCGGCGGCGGCCGCCAGGGCGTCCCGCATGGCCAGCCGCATCCGGACCACGATGTCGCGGTACGGCTCGCCCCAGCTCGGGCCGAAGATGTTGCGGAAGTGCCACCACATCTTGGGACGGCGCAACAGGCCCGGGAAGGAGACCTTCAGCCCCTCCAGGTAGTTGGCCGCCTCGATCACCCGGCCGTCGGTGATCACCGGTTTCCCGAGGGCGTCGGCGATCGGCTCCATCGTCTCCTGGGCCCGCTCCAGCGGCGAGCAGCGCAGGTGCACGACGTCCCGGCCCCGCAGGTCCTCGGCCACCCGTTGCGCCATCTCCCGACCCAGCTCGGAGAGGTGGTAGTCCGGCAGCCGCCCGTAGAGCAGCCCCGCCGGGTTGTCGACCTCGCCGTGCCGCACGAGGTGCACGACCGTCCTGGTCTGTGCCACAGCTTTCGAACTCCTATTCCGACGCCCGCGCGGCCGCCGTGGCCGCACCGGGCAGCGCATGCACGATACGCTCCAACGCCCGTTCGTCGTGGGCGGTCGAGCAGAACCAGCCCTCGTACGCGCTCGGCGGCAGGTAGACCCCGGCGTCGAGCATGGCGTGGAAGAACGCGGAGTACCGGGCGGTCTGCTGCCGGGCCGCGGCGGCGTAGTCCGGCACGGCGGTCACGCCCTCACCCACGAAGAACACGCTGAACAGGTTCCCGCTCGCCTGGATGACGTGCGCCACACCGGCCGCGGTGAGCGCGGCCGCGACCTCGGTCTCCAGCCGTTCGGCGGCCGCGTCCAGGTGCGCGTAGGCGGCATCGTCGGCCAGCCGCAGCGCGGTCAGGCCGGCGGAGGTGGCCACCGGGTTCCCGCTCAGCGTGCCCGCCTGGTAGACCCCGCCGACCGGGGCGAGGTGCTGCATCAGGTCCGCCCGGCCCCCGAAGGCGGCCGCCGGGAACCCGCCGCCCATCACCTTTCCGAAGGTCATCAGGTCCGGCCGCACGCCGTCCAGGCCGTACTGGCCGGAGCGGCTCACCCGGAACCCGGTCATCACCTCGTCGGAGATGAACAGGGCGCCGTGCGCGGCGCAGGTCTCGGCCAGGAAGGTGTTGAAGCCGACGCCGTCCTCCACACCCGGCGGGATCACCCCCATGTTGCCGGCCGCCGCCTCGGTGATCACGCAGGCGATCTCGTCCGGGTAGGTGGCAAAGGCCTCCCGCACCGCGGCCCGGTCGTTGTAGGACAGCACGATCGTGTCCGCCGTTGTCGCCGCGGTGACCCCGGGGGTGCCGGGGATGGCAAGCGTGGCCACGCCGGAGCCGGCGGCGGCCAGCAGCGCGTCCACATGGCCGTGGTAGCAGCCCGCGAACTTGATGATCTTGTTGCGACCGGTGATCCCGCGGGCCAGCCGCAGCACCGACATCGTGGCCTCGGTGCCGGAGTTGACCAGCCGGACCTGCTCGACCGGCGTCCGGTCGATGATCTCGGCGGCCAGGTCGACCTCGGCCTCGGTGGGGGCGCCGTAGGAGGTGCCCCGAGCGGCGGCCGCGGTCACCGCCGCGATGATCTCCGGGTGGGCGTGGCCGTGCAGCAGCGCCCCCCACGAGCTGACCAGGTCGACGAACTCGTTGCCGTCCACGTCGTAGAGGTAGGGTCCGGCGGCCCGGGAGATGAACCGAGGCGTGCCGCCGACGGCCAGGAACGCCCGGACCGGCGAGTTCACCCCGCCGGGGATGACCGTCTTCGCCCGCGCGAACGCAGCCTCGCTCGCTGATGTGGCCTGTGCCTGGCGAAGGGCCGTCAAAGTGCGCCCCTCGACGATCTCAGGGCCCATTCCTGAGCCCAGTAGCTGAGGATCAGGTCGGCCCCGGCCCGGCGGATGGATATCAGCGCTTCGTTGATCGCCGGCTCGCGGTTGATCCAGCCCTGCGCGGCGGCCGCCTCGACCATCGCGTACTCGCCGGAGACGTTGTACGCGGCGACCGGCACGTCCACCGCCTCCCGTACGGCGCGGACCACGTCGAGGTAGGACAGGGCGGGCTTGACCATCACCATGTCCGCACCCTCGGCGACGTCGAGGGCGACCTCGCGCAACGCCTCGCGGAGGTTGCCCGGGTCCTGCTGGTAGGTCTTGCGGTCGCCAGTCAGGCTGGAGGCGACCGCCTCCCGGAACGGCCCGTAGAACGCCGAGGCGTACTTCGCCCCGTACGCCAGGATCGCGATGTCAGCGGCGCCCGCGCCGTCCAGCGCCGAACGGATGGCGGCGACCTGGCCGTCCATCATCCCGCTCGGCGCCACGACGTGTGCCCCCGCCGCGGCATGCCGCACCGCCATCTCGGCATATATCTCGACGGTGGCGTCGTTGTCCACGGCGCCGGAGGGGGTCAACACCCCGCAGTGCCCGTGATCGGTGAACTCGTCCAGGCAGACGTCGGACATGACGAGGCAGTCGTCCCCGACCTCGGAGCGGACGGCGGCGATGGCGGCGTTCAGGATCCCGTCGGGGTCCAACGCCTGGCTGCCCGCCGCGTCCTTGGTCTCCGGGATGCCGAACAGCATCACCCCGGCCAGACCGGCGTCCGCCGCCCCGACCGCCGCCTTGCGCGCCGTGTCCAGGGTGTGCTGGACGACCCCGGGCATCGAGCTGATCGGCCGCGGCTCAC
>DATHBQ010000261.1:0-4368 GCA_035296105.1 Propionibacteriaceae bacterium
TGGTGACCCCACCCTCGGTGCCGGGCACCAGCAGGTTGCGCAGCCGGATGTTGGCGAAGGTGCCGCGGATCATCACCTCGTGGTTCCCGCGCCGGGAGCCGTAGGAGTTGAAGTCGCGCCGCTCCACGCCGTGCTCGCGCAGGTAGTGCCCGGCCGGGCTGTCGGCCTTGATCGACCCGGCGGGCGAGATGTGGTCGGTGGTCACCGAGTCACCGAGCACCGCGAGGGTGCGGGCGCCGGCGATGTCCTCCACCGGGGCCGGCTCGGCCGGCATGCCCTCGAAGTACGGGGGACGCCGGACGTAGGTGCTCTGCGGGTCCCACGCGAAGGTGTCACCGGTCGGCGTGGGCAGGTTCTGCCACTGCTCGGTCCCGGCGAAGACGTCGGCGTAGTCCTTGCTGAACATCTCCGCGGAGACCGCGTGGTCGATGACCCGCTGGACCTCCTGCGGCGAGGGCCAGATGTCGTGCAGGAACACGTCGTTGCCGTCGGGGTCCTGGCCCAGCGGGTCGTTGTTCAGGTCGACGTCCATCGACCCGGCCAGGGCGTAGGCGATCACCAGCGGCGGGCTGGCCAGGTAGTTCATCTTGACGTCGGGGTTGATCCGGCCCTCGAAGTTCCGGTTGCCCGACAGCACCGAGACCACCGCCAGGTCGGCCTCGTTGACCGCCTGGCTGACCGGCTCGGGCAGCGGGCCGGAGTTGCCGATGCAGGTGGTGCAGCCGTAGCCGACCAGGTAGAAGCCGAGCTTCTCCAGGTACGGGGTGAGCTCGGCCTTCTCGTAGTAGTCCATGACGACCTTGGACCCGGGGGCCAGCGTCGTCTTCACCCACGGCTTGCTGACCAGCCCGCGCTCGACGGCGTTCTTGGCCAGCAGCGCGGCACCGATCATCACCTGCGGGTTGGAGGTGTTGGTGCAGGAGGTGATCGCGGCGATCACCACGTGGCCGTGGTCGACCTCGGTCTCCGTGCCGTCCTCCATGACCACCCGGGTGGGCTTCCGGGTCCGGTCCTTCGCGCCGTTGCCGGTGACGGCCTCGTGCGGCTTGCCGGCCTCACCGTTGCCGTGCGCGAACGGGCTGGCCGGGTCGGAGGCGGGGAAGGTCTCCTCGACGGACTCGTCGACGCTGGAGCCTGCGTCCGCGGCGTCGTCCGGGTCGCTGTCGCCGTCCGGCGCGTAGGTCGGCAGCGCCTCGCGGAACGCCTGCTTGGCCTCGGTGATCGCCACCCGGTCCTGCGGCCGCTTCGGGCCGGCGATCGACGGGACGACGGTGGAGAGGTCCAGCTCCAGGTACTCGGAGAAGGCCGGCTCGCGGGACGGGTCGTGCCAGAGGCCCTGCTCCTTGGCGTAGGCCTCGACCAGCGCCACCTGCTCCGCGGAGCGGCCGGTCAGCTGCAGGTAGGTGATCGTCTCCTCGTCGATGGGGAACATCGCCGCGGTGGAGCCGAACTCCGGGCTCATGTTGCCGATCGTGGCGCGGTTGGCCAGCGGCACGGCCGAGACGCCCTCGCCGTAGAACTCGACGAACTTCCCGACCACGCCGTGCTGGCGCAGCATCTCGGTGATGGTGAGGACCAGGTCGGTGGCGGTGGCGCCGTCCGGGAGCTCGCCGGTCAGCTTGAAGCCGACCACCCGCGGGATGAGCATCGACACCGGCTGGCCGAGCATGGCGGCCTCGGCCTCGATGCCGCCGACGCCCCAGCCCAGCACGCCCAGGCCGTTGACCATGGTGGTGTGCGAGTCGGTGCCCACGCAGGTGTCGGGGTAGGCCACGACCCGGTCGCCCTCGGGACGCGGGAAGACCACGCGCGCCAGGTGCTCGATGTTGACCTGGTGCACGATGCCGGTGCCCGGGGGGACGACCTTGAAGTCGCTGAAGGCGCCCTGGCCCCAGCGGAGGAACTGGTAGCGCTCGCCGTTGCGCTCGTACTCGATCTCGACGTTGCGCTCGAAGGAGTCCGGCGTGCCGAAGACGTCGGCGATGACCGAGTGGTCGATCACCAGCTCGGCGGGGGCCAGCGGGTTGATCTTCTGCGGGTCACCGCCGATCTCGGCCATGGCCTCGCGCATGGTGGCCAGGTCGACGATGCAGGGGACGCCGGTGAAGTCCTGCATCACCACGCGCGCCGGGGTGAACTGGATCTCCTGGTCGGGCTCGGCCGACGGGTCCCAGTTCGCGATCGCCCGGATGTGGTCGGCGGTGATGTCCGCGCCGTCCTCGGTGCGCAGCAGGTTCTCCAGGAGGACCTTGAGGCTGAAGGGCAGCTTCGCGGAGCCCTCCACCGCGTCGAGCCGGTAGATGTCGTAGTCGGTGCCGTCGACGCTGAGCGTCGCCCTTGCCCCGAAGCTGTCCTTGCTGGCTGCCACTTCTCTGCGCCCACCCCTCAGCTGGTCCGTCGCGCTGCTTGCCACCCTGCATCATCCCAGCAGGACGCCAGTGCGTGGAGGTGAGGCGACCCTTCCCTTCCCCGCGGGGGCGCCGACGGGCTCCTACGGTGGACGCCGTGAGCGTCCCCGAGTGGCTGGCGACCGCCCGGCGGGTGACCGTCCTGAGCGGCGCCGGCATCTCCACCGACAGCGGCATCCCCGACTACCGGGGCCCGCAGGGCGTCTGGACGCGGGACCCGGACGCCGAGAAGCTCGTGACGCTGTCGTACTACGTGGCCGACCGCGACATCCGGCGCCGGGCCTGGCTCATGCGCCGGGACACCGCGCCCGGCGCCCGCCCCAACGCCGGACACCGCGCCCTGGTCGACCTCGAGCGCCAGGGCCGGCTGCGGGCGCTGCTCACCCAGAACGTCGACGGCCTGCACCAGGCGGCCGGGTCCTCACCGGAGCTGGTCGTGGAGCTGCACGGCACCGTGCGCGAGGTGGAGTGCCTGGCCTGCCACGACCGCACGACGATGGCCGAGGCCCTGTCCCGCGTCGACGCCGGCGAGTCCGACCCGGCCTGCCGCGTCTGCGGCGGCGTCCTCAAGTCCGCGACGGTCAGCTTCGGTCAGGCCCTCGACCCCGCGGTGGTCGCGGCCGCGGCGCAGGCGGCGACCGACTGCGACGTCTTCCTCGCCGTCGGCACCTCGCTGACGGTGCACCCGGCGGCCGGGCTGACCGACCTGGCCGCGCAGTCCGGCGCCCGGGTCGTCGTCGTCAACGCCCAGCCCACGCCCTACGACTCCCTCGCCGACCTGGTGGTCCGCGAGCCGATCGGGACGTCGCTGCCCCGGCTGCTGGCGCCGTGACCCGGGACGAGCTGTACGCGCGCTATCGCGAGCTGGTGGACGACGAGCTGCCGCGGCGGGCGCGGGCCGGTCGCTGGGTGGTCACCGCCGACCACTGCTTCGGCCGGATCCTGCTCGACCACGCCGTCGGCGGTCGCTGGTACGACGTCCTGGACCGGCGCCGCTCACCGGCGTCCGCACAGCTGGACGACGACCAGCTCGCCGCCGCGGTCACGCTGGCCGAGCGGGTGCTCGCCGAGGGCGACCTGCTGCTGCGCGAGCTCGACGCGCGGAGCCTGGCCTGGCGCGGCAAGCGGCCGAAGAGGTGACGCTGCTGGCAGTGCACCTGGCACTGACCGCGGCCTACGCCGGCTTCCAGTGGACGGTGCGGGCGCTGGTCTACCCGCAGTTCGCCCTGGTCCCGCCGGCCGCCTTCCCGGCCTACGAGCGCCGCCACCAGCAGCGGATCTCCCGGGTGGTCGGCCCGCTGTTCGCCGGCCAGGGCGTCACGACGCTGTGGCTGCTCGCCGACCGGCCCGCCGGGACGCCGCTGCCCGCGGTGCTGGCCGGCGCCGCCTGCCTGGCCGTCGTCCTCGGGGTCACCGGGCTGCTCGCCGTCCCGCTGCACCGCCGGCTGGATCGCGCGTGGGACGACGCCGCCCACCGGCGGCTGCTGCGGGTCGACACCGTCCGGGCGGTCGCGGCCACGGCGGGCACGGCCGCAGGGCTGTGGGCACTTCTGGGCTGAGCCGGGGCGCACCACAGCGGCACCGGCGGATAGCGTGACGGGCACCACGTCGAGCGGCCGACCGGCAGGTCGGCCCGAGGACCCGGGAGCCGGAATGCGCGTGCCCTTGACCACCCGAGACTTCCTCGACCGCGCCGAGCTGGTCTACGGCGACCGGGTCGGCATCGTGGACGAGCCGAACCAGCCGGCGCCCTCGATGGGCGAGGTCAGCTACCGCGAGGTCGCCCGGCGCGGCCGCGCGCTGCAGGCCGGGCTCGACGCGCTCGGCGTGGGGGAGGGTGAGCGGATCGCCGTCGTCAGCCACAACGCCGGCCGGCTGCTGGAGTGCCTGCTGTCGCTGCCGTCGTCCGGGCGGGTCGTCGTCCCGGTCAACTTCCGGCTGCAGCCGGAGGAGGTCAGCT
>DATHBQ010000262.1:0-3840 GCA_035296105.1 Propionibacteriaceae bacterium
CCGGTCCGCGCCGCTCCCCGACTCACTCGACGTCCACCCGGCCTAGTGATGCTGCTCCGCCCACCAGGTGAGGAGCTCCTCGCGAGCGCGGTCCTCACCGAGCGGGCCCTCCTCGATCCGTCGCTCGAGCAGCCACTGGTAGGCCCGGCCGACATCGCGGCCCGGAGGGATGCCCAGGATGGTCATGATCTGGTTGCCGTCCAGGTCCGGCCGCAGCGACTCCAGCTCCTCCTGCTCGGCCAGCTGGCCGATCCGCCGCTCCAGGTCCTCGTACGCCGCCCGCAGGGTGGCCGCCCGCGCCTGGTTCCGGGTGGTGCAGTCGGCGCGGGTGAGGATGTGCAGGCGCTCCAGCTGGTCGCCCGCGTCGCGGACGTAGCGGCGGACAGCGGAGTCCGTCCACTCCCCCTCGGCTCCAAGGTGATCGCCGTAGCCGTGGAACCGCAGGTGCAGCGCGATCAGGTTGGAGACGGCCTTGACCACCTCGTTGTTGAACCGCAGCGCGGTCAACCGCTTGCGCGCCAGCTTCGCCCCGACCACGTCGTGGTGGTGGAACGACACCTTGCCGCCCGCCTCGAACTTCCGCGTCGCCGGCTTGCCGATGTCGTGCAGCAGCGCCGCCAGCCGGCCGACCAGGTCCGGGCGGGCCGGCACGAGCACGTCCTCGTCCTTCCGTTCCGGCAGCCGGGACTCCAGGCCGATGGACTGCTCGAGCACGGTCAGGCTGTGCTGGTAGACGTCCTTGTGCCGGTGGTGCTCGTCGCGCTCCAGTCGCAGTGCGGGCAGCTCGGGCAGCACCCGGTCAGCCAGTCCGGTCGCCACCAGCAGGTCGAGCCCACGCCGCGGCTTGGCCGCCAGCAGCAGCTTGGTCAGCTCGTCTCGCACCCGCTCGGCCGAGATGATCGAGATCCTTGTCGCCATCGCCTTCATCGCCGCGACCACCTCCGGCGCGACGGAGAAGTTGAGCTGGGAGGCGAACCGGGCCGCCCGCATCATCCGCAGCGGGTCGTCGCTGAACGAGATCTCCGGCGCGGCCGGCGTCCGGATCAGGCCGCGGGACAGGTCGCCGAGCCCACCGTACGGGTCGTGGAACGACTTGTCCGGCAGCGAGACCGCCATCGCGTTGATGGTGAAGTCGCGGCGGACCAGGTCGCCGTCGAGGGTGTCGCCGAAGACCACGGCCGGCTTCCGGCTGGTGCTGGCGTAGGCGTCGGAGCGGTAGGTCGTCACCTCGATCACCCAGGAGACGCCGGCGTCGCTGACCCGGCAGCCGATGGTGCCGAACTCCTTGCCGATGGTCCACACCGACGGGCTGAACCGGCGCAGCAGCTTCTCGACGGCGTCCGGCCGGGCCGAGGTCGTGAAGTCCAGGTCCTGGCCGAGCTGCCCGAGCAGCGCGTCCCGGACGCTTCCGCCGACCAGGTGCAGCTCGTGCCCCTGCTCGGCGAACAGCGCTCCCATCCGGTCGACGACCGGGGCGATCTTGAGCTCAGGCACGAGGGACGAGTTTAGTCCTGACCGTGGAGCGAGCCCGGCCGCGCTCGGTGCGCCGGCGGAGCATGGCCGGCCCTGGCGGGAGCGCGAGCCTACGAACGCGGATGGTGCGAGGCCGGCGTATCGAGCGTGTCCGGCGAGCGACCGGCTCTAGGATTGGTGGGTGAGGTCGCGCGTCAGGACAGCGGTCCGCGCTCTCCTGACCCTGTTTGCCCTGGTCGCGGCGGGAACAGCGACCGCCATCGTGCCGACCCCCGCGTACGCCGAGGAACCGGTCGCGCGGGTCGAGATCACCCTCGACTCCATCACCCCGGCGCTGCCCGCCCAGGACGGTGACATCACCCTGACCGGCAGGGCGACCAACATCACCGGCGAGCGGATCTTCCGGGCCCAGGCCTACTTCTGGCGCAACCAGGCCCCGATCACCGACCGCGAGGGCTTCGACCAGGCGCTCGAGTCCGCGTCCAACGAGCCGTTGGGCACCCGGGTGGTCAACGGCTACCAGAACCTGTACGAGGAGACCGACCCATACCTGGACCCCGGGGAGACCGACACCTTCACCCTCACCGCGAACGTCGAGAACCTCGAGCTGTCGCCCACCGACGGCATCTACCTGATGGGCGTCCACGTCCTGCGGAACAACAACCCGGTCGCCATCGGCCGGGCCCGCGTCTTCGTCCCGGTGGTGACCACGCCGCCGATCGAGCAGCTGCGGATGACCTCGCTGGTCACTTTCGCCTCCCAGCCTTCGCTGGTCCGGACCGGGGTGCTGGCCAATGACCACCTGGCCCGCGAGGTCGCACCCAACGGACGGCTGAGCAGACTGCTTTCTGCGGCCGACGCGGACAACCTGAGCTTCGCGGTCGACCCGGCGCTGCTCGACGACCTCCAGACGATGGCCGGCGGCTACTCGGTGCTGGACGGCGACGGCGGCACCGTGCCCGGCACCGGCGCGGCCGATGCGACCCGCTGGCTCGGCGGCTTCGCCAGCCTGCAGACCCGGCGGGACGGCTACCGGCTGCTCTACGGATCACCCGACCTCGCCGCTCTGGTCCACGACGGCCAGCAGTCGGCGATCCGCGCGACGGCGGCGGCCTCCCGCCGGGTCGGGCTGACCCGGAACCTGCCGCTCCTGGTCCTGCCCACCGGCGGCCGCGCCGACGAGGCGACGGTGGTGGCGGCGAGCGACCTCAAGCCCAAGGCGATCGTGCTGTCCGACCGCTCGGCCGCCGGCCCCGGCCCGCTGCTCACCGGGCCCGGCGCGACCCCGATCGTCAGCGTCGGCTCGGCGGTGTCCGGCGGCGGTCCCGGGCCCGACCCGCGCGACACCGCGGTGCAGATCCAGCAGCGGCTGCTCGCCGAGACCTGGATCGAGGCGTCCACCAGCTCCGACGGCAGTGCGCGCGGCCGGGTCCGGCTGATCACCAGCGCCAACCAGGCCACCCGCGCGAACGCCGGGGTCGGCGCCCCCTGGCTCACCCCAGGGCCGCTGAGCACGCTGCTGCAGTCCCGGCCCGCCGTCTGGTCGGAGGAGTACGTCTACCCGAACGCCGTCCGCAACGGCGAGCTGACCCAGAGCCAGCTGAGCACGCTGCGCCGGCTCAACGCCGCCCACCGCACGTTCACCGATCTGCTGGTGGACGGCGACCAGGCCGAGGCGACCGGCGGTGCTGCGGTCTCCCGGGCGGCCAGTGGCGCCTGGCGGCGGCAGAACCGGGCGCGGAAGGCGTTCCTGGAGCCGCAACAGGCAGCCGTCGACGCGCTGGTCCGCAACAGCGTCGAGATCCGCAGCCTGCCCAAGGTCAGCACCATCGACCAGGAGGGCGTGGTGTTCCCCATCACCGTGCGGAACACGCTGCCGCCCGGCACCGACCCCGACGACAACGCCGTCCGCGTCCGGCTGATCTTCACCTCTGAGAACGACCGCCGGTTGACCATCAAGCCGATCGAGCTGCCGCTGATCCGGGCGGAGGACAGCGTGACCGTCGACGCCGAGGTGACGGCTCGGGCCAACGGCATCGTGCCGGTGACCGCCCAGCTGCTCACCGATACCGAGCGCCGGGTGGGTGCCCCGACCTCCATCGAGGTGCAGGTGACCCAGAACGGCACCACCGGGTGGCTGATCGCCCTCGGCGCCGGGCTGGTGCTGATCGGCAGCACCGCCCTGCGGATCCGGACGGTGGCCAAGGAGCGGGCCCGCGAAGCGGCCGCCGCGGCCACCACCACGCCGCCGTCCGCGCTGACCTCCGCCCCGCCGGCGGACGCGCCACCCGAGGTCGCCGAGCTGGCCGCGGCCCGGTCCGGGGCCTTGGCCCCGCTGGACGTGAACAACCCGCCGCCGCTCCCGGT
>DATHBQ010000263.1:0-3168 GCA_035296105.1 Propionibacteriaceae bacterium
AGTGGGTGTGCAGGGTGTGGTCGTTGCCCAGGCGGAACAGCTGGTGCTTCCCGCGCGAGACCACCTCGCGCACCGCGACGCGGGTCAGGTCGGTAGTGGCCAGGGCCGGCACCCGGAGCTCGCCGCGGGTGAGCGTCCGACCGGCCAGCACCTCGTGCAGCCGGCGGCAGGACCGCCAGACCGTGTCGCCGTCGGGCACGGCAGTGATTGTTCCTGTCTGCTCCAACCTCACTGGGGACGGCTGTGTCACTCCGCAGGGTCGGACTACTAGCGTTTATTCGCATGGGGGTCGAATCGGGGTTCATCAACTACCGCCGAGTCGATACCGGATGGGCGGCCAATGCGGTCGGCGAGGCGCTGCGTCGGCGGTTGAGGCCAGGTCAGGTCTTTCTCGACAACAGCTCGATCGAGCTCGGACGTCCGTTCGCTGAGGTGATCACCGACGCCGTCCGGCGCTGCGACGCACTCATCGCCTTGATTGGCCGCGGGTGGGGGGTCGTCGATACGCTGCCGCTGTTCGCCGATGTCGTGATGCACGCGGATCCGGCAGGGACCGTGAGATTGCAAGGACTGTTCCGCGGTCAAGCCCGTGAGCTCGCCGACCATCTGCGCAGCTAGCGTCCTCTTCATCGAGTCCAGTCCGGAACCCGCGGCCGCCGCGGCTGCAGGGGTGCCCTTCGCCAGGCTCAGGGTGCATCAAGCGGCCAGACGGTCAGGGCACCGCTCTCGGCGGTGAGATCAAGGTCGGGACCCAGCGGCTCCAGCGGCAGGGCGAGCAGACCCAGCCGCGCGGACACCTCGACCACTGGTCCGTCGACGACCAGTCGGACCGGTCCCCCGTCGTACGGCATCGCCCAGCTCTCCTGCCCCTGGTCCAGGACCAGCCCGGTTGGGCCGAGTCGGAGCTGGAACAGCTCCACTCCGCCAGAGTGGCAGTGCAGGACCGATCCGCTCTCCGGGCTCCAGGTCGCGTCGGCGGCCAGCCCGTCGACGTGGCCGGAGGGCACCTGATCACTGCGGTAGCCGGCGAGACGGGCGTGCGGCGTGGCCACCAGCCGGTCCCCGTCCAGGGTCAGGGTGTGCGGGACGCTGTGGGCGCCGGTCCAGCCGGCCGCCCCGTCCTCGACCCCGCGGAGCCAGAAGGTCAGGCTCGGGCGTCCGGCCTCGTCGCGGAACAGCGACGGCGCGTAGTACGACGGTCCGTAGCTGAGCTGGCCCCAGGTGTCCGCGGCGAACACTCCATCGGCGTACCGGCCGACCGCGTACGCCGCGTAGTGCAGGACGTTGTCGAACCAGACCGAGGTGACCAGGACGTGTCGACCGTCGAGCTCGAACAGCTGGGGGCACTCCCAGAGCGCGCCGGTCCACACCGGGTCCCGCTCCGCCGACGAGCGCGACGCGGCAATCCCGTCGTAGGTCCAGCTGACCAGGTCGGGCGAGCTGTAGCTCAGCGCGGCTGCAACGCCGTCGGCCAGGGCAGCGCCGACCAGCATCCGCCACCGGGTGCCGTCATGGAGGACGAACGGATCGCGAAACGCCACAAGGTCGAGCTGAGGTGGCGCCTCGACCACCACCGGACCCTTCGTCCAGGCGCGCCAGTCCGGATCGTCCGGGGTGGCCGACCGGACGCGGCCGATCCCGAGAGCCGGCGTTCGCACCGAGGTGTAGAAGATCGTGCCGCTTCCCTCGTCGTGGGCCATCGAGCCGGTCCAGATCCCGTCATCCCCGTCGCCCGGAGAGATTGCGACCGGCAGCCGGTCGAACCGCAGCAGGTCGGGGCTGACGGCATGGCCCCAGTGGCAGTGCGGCGACCAGACCAAGCTGTCGGGCGCGTACTGGTAGAAGAGGTGGTATCGGCCGTCCCGGTAGGTGATGCCGTGCGGGTCGTTGATCCAGCCGCTATCGGCGGTGAAGTGCAGCCGAGGGCGCATCAGCGATTCTCGCTCTCCCGTGGCGGTCGGTCGGCCAAGGCCCGCAGCATCACGGTCACCCAGGTCCGGTAGGGCCGCCAGCTCTCGGCGATGCGCAGTACCTCGTCCGCGCTCGGCTCGTGGTCCAGTCCGTACGCCGCCTGGATCGCGACGCGGGAGTGCGGCTCCTCCGGCGCGGGCAGGTCGGCGTGGCCGCAGGCCCGGATCAGGACGAGCGAGCTGTAGAACGGGCCGATGCCCGGCAGTTCCTGCAGCTCGGCCCGGGCCGCGTCGAGCGGCAGGGCCCGTAGTCGGTCGGCCTCCAGTCTTCCCTCGCGCGCCGCCTCGGCGACGACGTGCAATCGCGGTATCCGATCGGCCGGCAGACCGGGCACCGACTCCACCTGGAGCAGCCTGCTCGGCGTCGGGACGGCAGAGGTAGGCACCCCGGCCACCGGAAAGGTCGTGCCCGCCTGCTCGGCGAGCCGCAGCCGAAGGGCGATGCCCTGGCTGCGGGGCCGCCGGGCGCTGAGGATCGACCAGACCGCCGCCTCGTACGGCGAGTAGAACAGCGCCGGGCGGAATCCCGGCGCCGAGGCGTACACCGCCGCCAACGCCGGGTCCGCTCGGCACAGTCGGTCGAACGCCTGCCCGTCGTGGTCGAGGGAGACCACCCGAGCCACCTGCCGGCGGAGGATGTCCAGCTCGTCCGGAGCCAGTGCTCCGTCCTCGGTGACGACCTCGAGCGTGAGCCGGTCGCCTTCCTGGCGCGCCGCCACGCCGACAGAGCGCTGGTAACCGCCGTCCAGGCAGAACGCCATCCGCATCGTGCCGTCGAAGGACGACTCGTCGCGATGCCCGAACCCCATCAGGGCGACCTCGCGCAGGTCGTACGGCCCGGAGATCTCGATCGCGGTGCGCTGGGTCATGTTGGAGATCATCGCGGCGCCCACTGACAAGTACCCTGTGCCGAGTGAGCTCCGGTGCCGCGGTCCGCCGGGTCCGGAGGACACCGGCGGCGCTCCTCCTGGCCGGCATCGGGCTGGCGGGGATCGCCGTGCTCGCCGGCTCCATCGGCTTCGTACGCCTGACCTCCGCCGGCCATCTGCACACTCCCGAGTCCGTCCCACCCGCTCCGGTGGCTCTGGTCCTCGGCGCGCGGGTCTTTCCCAGTGGCACGCCGTCGCCGTTCCTTGCCGCGCGGCTCGACCTGGCCCACCGCCTCTACCGCGAGGGCAAGGTTCGGGTGGTCCTGGTG
>DATHBQ010000264.1:0-17980 GCA_035296105.1 Propionibacteriaceae bacterium
AGACCAACTCCGCCCTCGGGGTGGCGCTGGCCCTCGGACAGCTGCCGACGGAGGTGGCCGCCGTCCTGCGCACCATCCAGAACGAGCTGTTCGACCTCGGCGCCGACCTCTCCAAGCCGCTGCGTCCGAGCGATCCCGAACAACCCGAGCTCCGGATCACCTCCGGATCCATCGACCGGCTGGAAGCCTGGTGCGACGCGTTCTCCGAGCCCCTCGGGGCGCTGACCTCGTTCATCCTGCCGGGCGGGCTGGCCGGCGCCGCCCAGCTGCACGTGGCCCGTACCGTGGCCCGCCGGGCGGAGCGATCGGCCTGGACGGCCGCGGAGTCCTACGGCACCGAGCCGGTCGCCGATCCGGATCGGCCGGGTGGTGTGAACCCACTGGCCATCACCTATCTGAACCGGCTCTCGGACCTGTTGTTCATCCTGACCCGGGTGGTCAACGGAGCTGAGGGCGACGTGCTGTGGATCCCGGGAGGAGAACGAGAATGACCTGGACAGCTCGAGCGGAGGCCACCGGCCGGGCGACGGCCGAGCAGGACCGGCCGGTGACCCTGTTCACCGGGCAGTGGGCGGACCTGCCCTTCCGTGAGGTGTGCCGGCTGGCGGCCGAGTGGGGCTACGACGGGCTGGAGATCGCCTGCTGGGGCGACCACTTCGACGTCGCCCGGGCGGCCGAGGACGAGGCGTACGTCGCGGAGCGCCGAGACATCCTGGCCGAGCACGGACTCGGCTGCTGGGCGATCTCCAACCACCTGAACGGGCAGGCAGTCTGCGAGGCGATCATCGACGACCGCTACCGCAACATGGTGAACCCGCGGGTGTGGGGCGACGGGGACCCGGAGGGCGTCCGCCAGCGGGCCGCCGAGGAGATGAAGAAGACCGCCCGCGCCGCTGCCGCCTTCGGTGTCGACGTGGTGGTCGGGTTCACCGGGTCGGCGATCTGGCACTACCTGACCATGTTCCCGCCGGTGTCGGACGACGTGATCCAGGCCGGCTACCGAGACTTCGCGGACCGATGGAACCCGATCCTCGACGTGTTCGACGAGGTCGGCGTCCGGTTCGCTCACGAGGTGCATCCCAGCGAGATCGCCTACGACTACTGGACCACCGTGGCCACCCTGGAGGCGATCGGGCACCGGGAGGCTTTCGGGCTGAACTTCGACCCGTCGCACATGGTCTGGCAGGAGCTCGACTATGTGGGGTTCCTGGCCGACTTCGCCGACCGGATCTACCACGTCGACTGCAAGGACACCAAGGTCCGGATGCACAACGGCCGCAACGGACGGTTGTCCTCGCACCTACCCTGGGCCGACCCCCGGCGAGGCTGGGACTTCATCTCCACCGGACACGGCGACACCCGCTGGGAGGACATCTTCCGGATGCTCAACCACCTCGGCTACGCCGGCCCGATCTCGATCGAGTGGGAGGATGCCGGCATGGACCGGCTGGCGGGCGCTCCGGAGGCCTTGCAGTTCATCCGCAGCCTCAACTCCATCACTCCGCCCACCGCGTCCTTCGACGCCGCCTTCGCGACCAAGGAGTAGGACCCCCGGACCACCGGTACCGGGGGTTTTCGGGCGCTTGGAGCGGGCTCCAAGCAACTTCCGTCACAGCTATTACCCGGCGACGTTTGTCCAGCAGCAGGACAATCGGTCAGGAGTCGAAACGGCGGACGCCGGGCGGTGCGGCCTCCAGCCAGCTGAGCAGGCCGGTCAGCGAGTCGGCGCTCATAGCCAACTCGATCACCTCGCCCGGATGCCCGGGAGACGCGACGCGGACGACCGTCTGGTCCGAGCTGAGGGCCACCGCCTCGACCGGGTCGGGATCACGGGTTTCCAGCACCCGCAGCTCGCTGCGCGAAAACCTCATCCGGGGCCGGGGCGAGTAGGAAAAAAAACGGAACCACTCCAGGATGCCCTCACTGTAACGACAAACTCCGAGCACCCAACCGGCACCCGGAGTCGTCACCCGCACCCGCAAGCTACATTCGAAGTTGCCGCCCAGTCGGTTCAGCCAGCGTTGGCGTAGGGCCAGCACAACCAGGCTCAGCGCAATAAGCAGTACGCAGGCCACCAGGATCGAGACAACGTTCAGCCAGCCTGGCATGCCCCGTCCTCAGTCGCTCCCATCCCGCCTGTAACTAGCGACCCTACTGGGCTTTCTGCGCCGCGCGTAGTTGGGCTGTCGCGCGCTGATAGTGTTTGCGATCCTCGTCGCTGCCGTCCCCGGTGTCGAGGATGCGTTGCGCCTCGGCCAGCTCCTTCTCGGCCTGGGCCACGGTCACCTCGTCAGCCATCTGGGCGTACTCGCTCAAGATCGACACCCGACCCTGGGACACAGAGATGAACCCGCCATCAACCGCAATAACTTCACGTCCGCCGCCCTCGTCGAAGATCACAACTGCGCTGGGCACCAGCACCCCGAGTACCGGCTCGTGACCGGGGAGGATTCCGATCTCACCCTCCACCGTCTTGGCGATGATATTAGACGACTCACCCGACCACACGACGCGATCGGCACAAACCACCTCAACCTGCATCGCTTCAGCCATGTCGGACTCCTGAGATGCGGCCTGACCCAGCAGAAGCGCCGTCCTGAGCCCGTCGAAGGGACCCTTCGGCGAGCTCAGGGCGCAGAAGTGGCACCACGATCAGTTGCTCTTCTGCAGTTCGGACCAGCGCCGCTCCACATCCTCCATGCCCCCGACGTTGAAGAAGGCCTGCTCGGCGATATGGTCCACCTCACCGTCACAGATCATCTTGAACGACGAGATCGTCTCGGCCAGCGGGACGGATGATCCGGGGATGTTGGTGAACTTGGTCGCCATGTAGGTGTTCTGGCTCAGGAACTGCTGGATCCGCCGGGCCCGGTTGACCACGATCTTGTCCTCCTCGGACAGCTCGTCGACACCCAGGATGGCAATGATGTCCTGCAGCTCCTTGTTGCGCTGCAGGATCTGCTTCACCCGCACGGCGACGTCGTAGTGCTCCTGACCGACGAACTGCGGGTCGAGGATCCGCGAGCTGGACGCCAGCGGGTCCACCGCCGGGTACAGGCCCCGGGACGCGATCTCGCGGGACAGCTCCGTCGTCGCGTCGAGGTGCGCGAAGGTCGTCGCCGGCGCCGGGTCGGTGTAGTCGTCGGCCGGCACGTAGATCGCCTGCATCGACGTGATCGAGTGGCCGCGGGTCGAGGTGATCCGCTCCTGCAGCTGGCCCATCTCGTCGGCGAGGTTGGGCTGGTAGCCCACGGCGGAGGGCATCCGGCCCAGCAGCGTAGAGACTTCCGAGCCCGCCTGGGTGAACCGGAAGATGTTGTCGATGAACAACAGCACGTCCTGGTTCTGCACGTCGCGGAAGTACTCCGCCATAGTGAGGGCCGACAGGCCCACCCGCAGCCGGGTGCCCGGGGGCTCGTCCATCTGGCCGAAGACAAGTGCCGTATCCTTGAAGACCCCGGCCTCTTCCATCTCGTGGATCAGGTCGTTGCCCTCGCGGGTGCGCTCCCCCACCCCGGCGAAGACCGAGGTGCCGCCGAAGTTGTGGGCGATCCGGTAGATCATCTCCTGGATCAGCACCGTCTTGCCCACGCCGGCGCCGCCGAACAGGCCGATCTTGCCGCCGGTGACGTAGGGCGTCAGCAGGTCGAGCACCTTGATGCCAGTCTCCAGCATCTCGGTCTTGGCCTCCAGCTGGTCGAACTTCGGCGGCTGCCGATGGATCGGCCAGCGCTCGGTGATCTGGACCTCCGAGGCATCGACATCTAGCACGTCACCGGTCACGTTCCAGACGTGACCCTTGGTGATGTCACCCACCGGTACCGAGATCGGCGCACCGGTGTCCCGCACCTCGGTTCCGCGCTGCATGCCGTCGGTCGGCTTGAGGGCGATGGCCCGGACGAGGTTGTCGCCGATGTGCAGCGCGACCTCCATGGTCATGGTCCGGGTCTCACCCCCGACCGTGGTGTCGACCAGGAGGGCGTTGTAGATGTCGGGCATCTGGTCGACCGGGAACTCGACGTCGACCACCGGGCCGATCACTCGGGACACCCGGCCGACGCCTCCGGCGGGAGCGGTATCGGGCTTGGCTTCTGCAACTGCGGTGCTCATGTGGTCCCTCTCGGTCCTTATTCGGCGGCGGCGGTGGCCTCGGCCAGCGCGCTGGCCCCACCGACGATCTCGGAAATCTCCTGGGTGATCTCGGCCTGCCGGGCCTGGTTGGCCTCCCGGGTCAACCGCTCGATCAGCTGCTGGGCGTTGTCGGTGGCCGACTTCATCGCCTTCTGCCGGCTGGCCAGCTCTGAGGCCGCCGCCTGCAGCAGGCAGAACTGGATCCGGCTGGCCACGTACAGCGGAAGCAGCTCGTTCAGCACCGTCTCGGCATTGGGCTCGAACTCGTACAGTGGCAGCAGTTCGTCTCGCTCCGGCGGATCGGTGCCCTCCACTACCTCCAGCGGCAGCATCCGGATCACGTCGACCCGCTGGGTCAGCATGGACACGAACCGGGTGAACACGACGTGGATCTCGTCCACGCCGCCCTCATCGGTCGGGGTGAGGAAGGCCTCGATGAGGGCGTCGGCGATCTCGCGGGCGTGCGCGTACGTCGGGGCGTCGGAGAAACCATCCCACCGGCCGGCGATCTCCCGCCGTCGGAAGGCGTAGAACGCCCCCGCCTTACGCCCCGTCACGTAGGCAACCGGCTCCCGGCCGTTGTCCCGGAGCAGCTGGTTCAGCTGCTCACCCTCGCGGATCACCGAGGAGGAGTAGGCGCCGGCCAGGCCGCGGTCGGAGGTGATCAGCAGCACCGCGGCCCGGCGTGGGTTCTCCGCCTCGGTGGTCAACGGGTGCTCGACGTTGGAGAAGGTGGCCACCGCTGAGACGGCGCGCGTCAGCTCCCGCGCGTACGGGGCCGCCGACTGAGCGCGCTGCTGGGCCTTGATGATGCGGGACGCCGCGATCAGCTCCATCGCCCGGGTGACCTTCTTGATGGTCGACACCGAGCGGCGGCGCTGGCGCAGCTCCCTCAACGATGCGGGCATGAGGTGATCAGCCCCGCCGCTGCTTCACGATCTGCTCCTGCTCGACCTCTTCCTGCCCGAGAGCCTCGTGCTCCTCGCGGCCGGCCAGCAGTCGGCCCTCACCGGTGGTGAAGCCCTTCTTGAACTCCGCGATCTGCTCCCGCAGGCCCGCCGCGGTGTCGTCGTCGAAGTTCTTGGTCTCCCGGATGTTCTGCAGGGCGCTGCCGTTGTGCCGCAGGTAGTCCAGCAGCTCCCGCTCGAAGCGCAGCACGTCCTCGACCGGCACCTCGTCCATCAGCCCCTGCAGGCCGGCCCAGACCGAGACGACCTGCTCCTCCACCGGGTACGGCGAGTACTGCGGCTGGCGCAGCAGCTCGACCAACCGGCCGCCGCGGTCCAGCTGTCGCCGGGTGGTGGCGTCCAGGTCCGAGGCGAACATGGCGAAGGCCTGCATGTCGCGGAACTGGGCCAGCTCCAGCTTGAGCGAGCCAGACACGTTCTTCATGGCCTTGATCTGAGCGGCGCCGCCGACCCGGGAAACCGAGACACCGACGTCGATGGCCGGGCGCTGGTTGGCGTTGAACAGGTCGGACTGCAGGAAGATCTGGCCGTCGGTGATCGAGATGACGTTGGTGGGGATGTAGGCCGACACGTCGTTGGCCTTGGTCTCGATGACCGGCAGACCGGTCATCGAACCGCCGCCCAGCTCGTCGGAGAGCTTCGCGCAGCGCTCCAGCAGGCGGCTGTGCAGGTAGAAGACGTCGCCCGGGTACGCCTCGCGGCCCGGCGGCCGGCGGAGTAGCAGCGACATGGCCCGGTACGCCTCGGCCTGCTTGGTGAGGTCGTCGAAGACAATCAGCACGTGTTTGCCCTGGTACATCCAGTGCTGCCCGATGGCCGAGCCGGTGTAGGGGGCGACGTACTTGAAGCCGGCCGGGTCGGAGGCGGGCGCGTTGACAATCGTCGTGTACTGCAGGGCCCCGCTGTCCTCCAGCGCGGCCCGCAATGCCGAGATGGTGGAGTTCTTCTGGCCGATAGCCACGTAGATGCAGCGCACCTGCTGCTCGGGATCGCCGGTCTCCCAGTACTGCCGCTGGTTGATGATCGTGTCCAGCAGGATGGCGGTCTTGCCGGTCTTGCGGTCGCCGATGAGCAGCTGGCGCTGGCCGCGGCCGATCGGGATCATGGCGTCGATGGCCTTTATGCCGGTCTGCAGCGGCTGGCGGACCTCCTGCCGATCCATCACGCCGGCCGCCTGCAGCTCCAGCGCCCGCCGGTCGTCGATGTCGGTGATCTCGCCCAGGCCGTCGATCGGCCGCCCGAGCGCGTCCACCGTCCGCCCCAGGTAGCCGTCGCCGACCGGCACGGACAGGATGTCGCCCGTTCGCTTGACGACCTGGCCTTCCTCGATGCCCTCGGAGTCGCCCATCACCACGACGCCGATCTCGCGGACGTCGAGGTTCAGGGCGATGCCCAGGGTGCCGTTCTCGAACTCGAGCAGCTCGTTGGCCATGGCCGACGGCAGGCCCTCGACCCGGGCGATGCCGTCACCGGAGGTGACGACTGTGCCCACCTCTTCGCGGGTGGACGTATCCGGGGTGTAGTTCTGGACGTAGGTGTCCAGGGCCTGCCGGATCTCCTCGGGGCGGATCGTCAGTTCTGCCATGGCCGTCGCTTCCTTGCTGTCGTCTCTTGGTTGTCTGAACGAATTCTGCGCGTCTAACCGAAAAGTCTGCGGGCCTGTTCAAGCCGGCCGGCCACGGTGCCCTCGACGACCTCGTCGCCCAGCTCGACCCGAACACCGCCGAGCACGGACGGGTCAATCACCTCCTGCACCGCCACCTCGCGTCCCACCTGGGTGCTCAGCGTCCGGCGAAGCCGCTCGCGCTGCTCCGCAGAAAGCGGTTGAGCCACGCGAACCGTCGCCACCACCCGGTTCTTCAGCGCGGCCGCCAGGGTGACGTAGCCCTCGATGGTGTGCGCGAAGGTCCGCTCCCGCGCACGGACCGCCCGTTTGGCCAGGGCCATCGTGGCGTCGTTGACCTTGCCGTCGAGCAACTGCTCGACGAGCTCCTGGCGTCCCGTCACGGCAACGGCCCGGTCGGCCAGCGCATTCCTCAGCTCGGGGTTGGCCTCCACCGTCCGCGCGAACCGGAAGAGCTCGTCCTCGGTCTCCTCCAGGTAACCGTTCCGGTCGGCCTCGACCAGCTGGGCCCGCACCGCCTGCCGGTCCAGCGCCGCGGCGAAGGTCCGGCCGCCGCTCCACCGCATCGCCGCGGCATCGGCGACCATGTCCGCCGCCGTCCGGGAGACCTTGCCGTCCAGCAGGCTGTGCACCAGCTGTCGGCGGGACTGCTCCGGGGCTCCCGGGTCGGTGACGGCGCGGCGCAGCGCGGCCGAGCTCTCGAACGCGTCCACCACTGCGAACAGGTCAGCGGGGAGGCTGACCATGTCGGACTCGCTCGGTGCCCGGCGTACCGCGCCGATGACCTTTCCGACCAGCCCGGCGTCGGCCGTGCTGCGGTCGTACGCCTCGTCGAGCAGCGTGTCCAGCGCGCTGAGCCGGGTGTCGGAAGCGGTAGTCATGACTGTCCGGCAGGTGCTTCCGTCGACTGGCCCTCGAGGTCGGCGATGAACCGGTCGACCGTGCGCCGGGCCCGCTCGTCGTCCTCCAACGACTCACCGACGATCCGGCTGGCCAGCGTGGTGGCCAGCCCACCGATCTCGCTGCGCAGCGAGGCCATCACCTGCGCACGCTCGGCCTCGAGCTGGGCCTCGCCCAGGGTGCGGATCCGGGTGGCCTCGGCCTGCGCCTGCTCGCGTAGCTCGGCCAGGATCTGGGTGCCCTGGGTCTTCGCGTCCTCGCGGATCCGGGCGGCCTCCGTCCGGGCCTCGGCCAGCTGGGCGTTGTACTGCTCGAGCGCGGCCTGGGCCTCCGCCTGGGCGTGCTCCGCCTTCTCGATCCCGCCCTGGATGGCGGCGGTCCGCTCGGCGTACGTGGCCTCGAACCGGGGCACGACGAAGCGGGCGATCACCACCGTGAGCAGCAGCACGAACACCACCGCCAGGATGACCTCGATCCAGGCTGGGAGCAGCGGGTTCTCCGACGCCAGCGGCAGGAGCAGGAGCTTCATCACTGACCGACGAAGCCGAAGACGAACGCCAGGGCGATGCCGATGATCGCCAGAGCCTCGGTCACCGCGAACCCGATCCAGGCCGTGCCCATCATGGCGCCACGGGCCTCGGGCTGGCGCGCCGTGCCCTGGATGACCGAGGCGAAGATCAGACCGACACCGATGCCGGGGCCGATGGCGCCGAGACCGTAGCCGACGATGCCGAGCGATCCGACGAGCTCCATAGGAGTCAACATGTACTGCTTCCTTTCACGGGTTCCGCAGGTGTGCGAAGGGTGGGTCAGTGCTCCTCGGCGGCTGCCGAGGAGATGTAGTTGGCGGTCAGGACGGTGAAGATGAACGCCTGCAGCGCCTGCACGAACACCTCCAGGCCGAAGATGGCCATGCTGAAGATCCAAGCCACGGCCCCGGCCAGCTTGTTCACGATCGAGTCGGTGTGCAGCAGCAGGTACTCCCCGCCGAGCACGAACACCAGCACCAGCAGGTGGCCGGCGAACATGTTGGCGAAGAGTCGCAGCGACAGCGTCATCGGCCGGACGATGATGTTGGAGAAGAACTCCAGCGGGATGATGATCGGCCACATCGCCTTCGGTACCCCCGACGGGAGCACCGTGTGCCTGAGGTAGCCGAACGGTCCGTGCGTGGCGATGCCGACGGCGTTGTAGAGGATCCACACCATGCCGGCCAGTCCGTACGCCCACCCCACGTGAGAGGCGGTCGGCAGCAGGGTCAACGGGAAGATGCCCCACAGGTTGTTGACCAGGACGAAGGAGAAGATCGCGATCAGGAAGGGCAGGTACTTGCGGAAGTCGTGCCCGATCATGTCCCGCGCGATGCTGTTGCGGACGAAGAAGTAGGCGGTCTCGCCGATGAACTGGCCCTTGCTCGGGACTAGGTTGTTCTTCCGCGCCATGATCAGCCAGAAGGCCAGGACCACAATCACCGAGACGGCGGCCATCAGGACGTACTTGTCGAGCCACGGCAGGGTCTCGAAGATCGGCGGCAGGTCGAAGCTCGAGACGCCCGGGGCCTGGAACCCCTCGCTCTCGCCACCCTCGCCGGTCTCCAACGGCATCAGCCCGAACGCGCCGGTCACTTGGCCCCTTCCCTGTCATCCGTGGCCTTCGTGAGCCCGCGGGAGTCGTCCGGCGTCACCGCCGCCGGGTCCGCGATGGCACCGAAGCGCCGGATGATCACGTAGCAGCCCAGGGCCGCCCCGACCACGATGCCGATCGGCAGCAGGAACCCGGTGCCCAGGAAATGATCACCGACCCAGCCCAGGAAGCCGTACAGCACGACGCCGGCGATGAGGTAGGAAAGCACCCGCATCCCGACATCCATGCCGGCTGACTTCTCGCTCCTGGGCAGTCGCGGCTCGCCGTATCCCGCCTCACCGTGTCCGTTCATGGCGGTCCCAACGCTAGCAGTGATCTTGTGAAGGGTCACGGCTCGGATCTCGCGCTCGCGGGGGGTACGTACTCGGTGTCGTAGACGCCGATTCTCAACCTGGAGAAGACAAGAACCTCCACCGCGAGCCAGCCGACGACGACCAGGATCGTGGTCACGAAGATCACCATCGGCACCAGCGTGGGCCACGACTCGTAGTAGCGGTTGTAGAGCACCAGCACCAGTCCGATGAGCACGACGCGGGTGGTGTAGCTCGCCATCGAGACGGCCAGCAGGGTGCGGGCGCCGGCGTCGGCGAACAGCACCATGACGTACTGGCCGGCCCCGTAGAAGAACAGCACCATGGCCGAGGCCAGGGCGGCCGAGACCAGTCCGGGCACGCCGTAGCCGAGGGTGAACCCGACCAGGCACAGCAGGGTGGTCGCCAGGCCGCCGACGGCCCCACCCAACAGCAGCTTGCGGGCCCGCTGGACGTGAATGCTCGGCCCGCCGGCCGACGACGCCGTGCTCTCGGGTCGGCTGTCGACGGTCATTGGCGGGGCAGTCCTTACTCGTGATCGGTCTTCTGAGCCAGGTCGCTGAGCGCGGCTGATCCCGCGCGGGCTGCGTGCGCCGAACCTAGCACAAGCAAGCGGTTGGGCTCCCGATCGCCCGCGCGTGTGCGTACGCGAGGCCGCCGGCCGCCCAAGGGCGCACCTGTCGCTCGCCGAAGCCCGACGCCGTGAGCGACGAGCGCGCAGTCACCGCTCGAACAGGCTCATCCACCGCTGGTCGAACACCGGCTCCGGCCCCCGATAGCCGCGAGCACAGCGCCCGGTACACCCGGCGCACCACGAGACGGGCACAGCGGGCGTGCTCCTTCGTGACCCGGACGGTCAGGTAGCCGACGCCACCGAAGTCCTCCTGCCGGTCGATGTCCTTGTGCCACCGCCGGGGTCGGTGCGGTGCTGTTCGCCGTCTTACTGGTGACGGCGTAGGCGAGTGCGCAGTTACGCCGACTGAGGCGTCAGGGCATGGCCGAGGTGGCTGCCGGGGCCTTGTGGCGTACCGGGCGGCCGAGGGTGATCAACAGCAGGATCAGGGCGAGGACGGCGACGGCGGCGACCACGGTCCACTGCCGGTCGGTGCGGACCAGGCCCAGCACGATCACGCCGAAGGAGACCAGCGCCGACCAGACGTACATCAGCATCACCGCCCGGCGCTGGCTGTGGCCGCGCTCCAGCAGGCGGTGGTGCAGGTGCTGCTTGTCGGGCAGGAACCACCAGCGACCGGCGTAGGTGCGGCGGATGAACGCCATGGTCAGGTCGAGGAACGGCAGCGCGAGGATGGCCAGCGGTAGCACCAGCGGCAGGATCGCCGGCACCAGGCCGGCGGGGCCCTCCTGCAGCGCCGAGGTGTCGATCTGGCCGGTCAGGCTGATCGTCGAGGTGGCCAGCAGCAGCCCGAGCAGCATCGCGCCGGAGTCCCCCATGAACATCCGGGCCGGGAAGAAGTTGTGCGGGAGGAAGCCGATGCAGGCTCCGGCGATCGCCACGGTGATCAGGCTGGCCGTGGTCGCCCGGGTCAGGTCCTCGAAGTACGCCAGAAGGTAGGAGTAGGCGAAGAACGCACCGGCGCCGATGCCCACCACCCCCGTGGCCAGGCCGTCGAGGCCGTCGACGAAGTTCACCGCGTTGGAGCACAGCACGATGAAGAACACCGTGATCGCCACCGAGGCCGATGCGTTGAGCGACAGGATCTCGCCGGGCAGCGGAATCCAGAGCATCTTGACCCCGAGCGCCACCGCGATGCCCGCCGCCAGCACCTGTCCGGCGAACTTGGCCAGCGGCGGCAGCTCGTAGATGTCGTCGAGCACCCCCACCAGGCAGATCACCGCGGCGGCGACCAGCACCGCCCGGGAGTCCTCGCGAACCGTGGGCTCCCCGCCCAGGAAGGGCAGTGTGCCGGAGATCAGCACCGCGGCCGCGACTCCGCAGAACATGGCGATGCCGCCGAAGTAGGGCATCTCGACGGTGTGGACGTCCCGGTCCCGGACCCGGGCCAGCGCTCCGGTGCGGAGCGCCAGCCGCCGGCAGAGTCCGCTGGCCAGGTAGGTGACGGCCACCGCGATGGTCAGCACCAGGAGGTACTCGCGCACTCAGCCGTCCTTCGACTCGACCGCTCGGACCGGCTCCTCGGCCTCGACCAGCTCATCGGCATCGGCCGGGTCAGCCGACTCGTCCGCCTCGTCCGCCGGCTCCACGGAGTCCTCCGGGGCGGCGGTCAGGTCGACCACGTCCGGCAGCGTCTCGCGGACGACCTCGACGCTGAGCGCCCCGACCCGCAGGATCTCGCCCTCGTCGCTGTGGGTGAAGTCGACGATGGTCGAGGGCGCCCCGCCACTGCCCGCCAGCCCTCCCCCGTCGAGGTAGACCGACACGGCGTCGCCCAGCTGGTCGATCGCCTCGTCGCAGGTCAGGGCGGCGGGCTGCCCGCTCCGGTTGGCGCTGCTCACCGCCATCGGGCCGGTCCGGCGCAGGATCTCCCGCGCCAGCTCGTGGTCGGGCACCCGGAGGGCGATGGTGTTCTCGTTGTCGCCGAGGTCCATCCGCAGGCTGGGCTGCATCCGGCAGATGATCGTCAACGGACCCGGCCAGTGCCGCTCGATCAGCTCCTTGGCCTCCTCGGGCACGTCGACCGCGAGCGCCCGGATCAGGTTGGGCTCCCCGATCAGCACCGGCGGCGGCATGTCCCGACCCCGACCCTTGGCATCCAGCAGCCGCTGCACGGCCTGCGGGCTGAAGGCGTCTGCGCCGATGCCGTAGACGGTGTCGGTCGGCAGCACGATGCACTCACCGGCCTCGATCGCCTCGCGGGCCGCCTCGGTGGCGGCGGTCTGCAGAGCCGGCTGGTCGCCGGTGCAGTCGAAGCGCTGGTAGCCCAACGACTCCGGCTCGTCGGCCGAGGAGCTCACTCGCCCATCCTGCCAGTTCTGATCGAGCTGCTCGCGCTACGGCGCTCTGATCCGCCGTCGTCGTCTCTCTTCGTGAAGCGCAAGGCGATCACCTGGTGCTGCCATCTCGCGCTTCGCTCATCGTTCCTCCGATCGGCGGCGCGCCGTCCCGACGCTCGCAGCTTTGTCACCGTCGCACGGCGGTCACGAAACGCGGCCGCGAGTTGAGGTCCAGATGGTCGCGTACGCCACGGAAGGCGCCGTGCCGGACGAATACCTCGACCGCCGACTCCCCCTGCACGTCGGCGTGCTCGACGCAGACGAAGCCGGCCGGCCGGAGCAGCCGGGCGGCCGTGCTCGCCACCACCCGGATGGCGTCCAGCCCGTCGTCGCCGGAGAACAGCGCGAGCAGCGGGTCATGATCACGAACCTCGGGCGGCACCGATTCGTACGCCTCCAGCGGGATGTAGGGCGGGTTGGCGATCACCAGGTCCACGGTGCGGTTCAGCTCGGGCAGCGCGGTCGCCATGTCGCCGACGTGCAGCTCGACGAGGGTGTCGGCGAGGTTGCGCCGCGCGTACGCCGCCGCCTCCGGGGAGATCTCGACCGCGTGGATGTCGGTCCGGGTCAGCTCGGTGCTGATCGCCTTGGCGATCGCACCGGACCCGGTGCCCAGCTCGACGACCAGCGGGCGGTGGTGCAGCGTGGTCATCTCGGTCAGCGCCTCGATGGCCCAGCCGGTCATCGCCTCGGTCTCCGGGCGGGGCACGAAGACGCCGGGACCGACCTCGACCTCGACCCGCCGGAAGTGGGCGCGGCCGGTCAGGTGCTGCAGAGGCACCCGCTGGGCCCGCTGGTCCACCAGCTCGGCGAACCGACGGACATGATCATTCTCGAGCGCGTCGAGCAGCGGCAGCCGGACCAGCTCGACGCCGGAGACGAAGGCGAGCAGGATCCGGGCATCCTGCGCGGCCGACTCGATGCCGGCCGCGGACAGCTGCGCGGTTGCCGCCGACAGCAGGGACCGGACCGGTGAGGTCACCGGGCGGAGTCGCCCACCGCGGCCAGCCGTTCGCTGGTGTCGGCCTGCTGCAGTGCCTCCACGACGGCGGACAGGTCGCCGTTCAGCACCTGGTCCAGGTTGTAGGCCTTGAACCCGATCCGGTGGTCGGAGATCCGGTTCTCCGGGAAGTTGTAGGTGCGGATCCGCTCGGAGCGGTCCACGGTGCGGACCTGGCTGCGCCGGGCCGCGGAGGCGGCATCGGCCGCCTGCTCCTCGGCCAGGGCGGTGAGCCGGGCGCGCAGCATCCGCATCGCCTGCTCGCGGTTCTGCAGCTGGGAGCGCTCGTTCTGGCAGGAGACGACGATCCCGCTCGGCAGGTGGGTGATCCGGACCGCGGAGTCGGTGGTGTTGACACCCTGCCCGCCAGGCCCCGAGGACCGGTATACGTCGATCCGCAGGTCGTTCTCGTCCAGGTCGACCTCGGTCTCCTCCACCTCGGGCATCACCAGCACGCCCGCGGCCGAGGTGTGCACCCGGCCCTGCGACTCGGTCACCGGCACCCGCTGCACCCGGTGCACGCCACCCTCGAACTTGAGCACGGCGTACGGCATCGCGTCGGGGTCGCCGGCGGTCGGGGCCTTGACCGCGATGGTCACCGACTTGTACCCGCCGAGGTCGGTCTCCTGCGCGTCGAGCACCTCGACCTTCCAGCCGCGGCTCTCGGCGTAGCGGCTGTACATCTTGAGCAGGTCACCGGCGAACAGCGCCGACTCCTCACCACCCTCGCCGGACTTGATCTCCAGCAGTGCATCGGCGGAGTCGTTCGGGTCACGCGGGGCGAGCAGCCGGGTCAGCCGTTCGGTCAGCCCGGCGAGCCGCTCGCTCAGCTCGACCGCCTCGACCCCGAAGGCCTCGTCCACCTCGGCCAGCTCGCGGGCCGCCGCCAGGTCGTCGGCCGTCCGTTCGTACTCCTCCATCCCCCGCACGATCGGGGTCAGCTCGGCGTAGCGCCGGCCGATCCGGCGAGCCTTGGCCAGGTCGGTGTGGGTCTCCGGGTCGGCGAGGGCGGCCTCGAGGGTGGCGAACTCCTCGCGCAACGGCTGCGCGTTCTCGAACACGGTGATCCCTCCCTTCTCGGCCTGCCGACTCGCTCTCGGCGACGCTCCGGACAGACGAAACGCCGGGAGGCAGGAAACCCTGTCTCCCGGCGTCGACCGAGCTACCTGTTCTTGGCGGGGGCCTTCTTCGCGGCTGCGTACCGCTTCTCGAAGCGGGCGACCCGGCCGCCGGTGTCCAGGATCTTCTGCTTGCCCGTGTAGAACGGGTGGCAGTTGGAGCAGACGTCGGCGTGCAGCACGCCGTTGGGCGCAGTGCTCCGGGTGACGAACGTGTTGCCACAGGTGCAGGTCACCTGGGTCTCCCCGTAGGCGGGGTGGATGTCGGGCTTCATGGGTGCTTCTCCTAATCGTTGCGCCGGGTCGCCACGCTGGACGTGAACCGGCACCAAGGGATGATTCTGCCTCAACCGCCGTAGGCTGACCAAAATTCCTCGGGGTCAGCGCTCCGGGATCGACTTGGTGATGGCCATCAGGAACTCGCCATTGCTGGAGGTCTTGCGCAGCCGGTCGAGCAGCATCTCCAGACCCTGCAGGTTGTCCAGGCCGCCGATCACCCGCCGGAGCTTCCAGACGATGTTCAGCTCCTCTCGGCTCATCAGCAGTTCCTCCCGCCGCGTGCTCGAGGCGTCGACGTCGATCGCCGGGAAGATCCGCTTGTCGGCGAACTCGCGCCGCAGCCGGAGCTCCATGTTGCCCGTGCCCTTGAACTCCTCGAAGATCACCTCATCCATCTTCGAGCCGGTCTCGATCAGCGCGGTGGCCAGGATGGTCAGCGAGCCGCCACCCTCGATGTTGCGGGCCGCGCCGAAGAACTTCTTCGGCGGGTAGAGCGCGGCGGAGTCGACACCGCCGGACAGGATCCGGCCGGAGGCCGGGGCCGCCAGGTTGTACGCGCGGCCCAGTCGGGTGATGCCGTCGAGCAAGATCACCACGTCGTGGCCCATCTCGACCAGCCGCTTGGCCCGCTCGATCGCCAGCTCCGAGACCAGGGTGTGGTCCTCGGCGGGCCGGTCGAAGGTCGAGGAGATCACCTCGCCCTGCACCGCGCGCTGGAAGTCGGTCACCTCCTCGGGCCGCTCGTCGACCAGGACCACCATCAGCTTGACCTCGGGGTTGTTGGTGGTGATCGCGTTGGCGATGGCCTGCATCACCATCGTCTTGCCGGCCTTGGACGGCGAGACGATCAGTCCGCGCTGGCCCTTGCCGACCGGCGCGATCAGGTCGATGATCCGGCCGACCAGCTGGTTGGGCGTGGTCTCCAGCTTCAGCCGCTCCTGCGGGTACAGCGGCGTGAGCTTGCCGAAGTCCGGCCGGTTGCGGGCCTGCTCGGGATCGAGCCCGTTGACCGTCTCCAGCCGGACCAGCGGGTTGAACTTCTCCTTGCGCTCACCTTCGCGGGGTGCGCGGATCACGCCGGTGATCACGTCGCCCTTGCGCAGCCCGAACTTCTTGACCATGGACAGCGAGACGTACGCGTCCTCAGAGCCCGGCAGGTACCCGCTGGTCCGGACGAAGGCGTAGTTGTCGAGCACGTCCAAGATGCCTCGGGCGGGCACCAGGACGTCGTCCTCGCTGACCACCGGCTCGCTCTCGAACCGCTCGATGTTGCCGCCCCCGCCGCTGCTTCCGCGGCCACGGCGGTTCTGGCGGTCGCGACTACGGCGCCGACGGCCACGACGGCCGCTCCCGTCGTCGTCCCAGTCCCGGTTCTGCTGACCGCCGGGCTGGTTCTGCTGCGGCGACTGGCCCGGCTCGCGGCTGGACTCCCGCGGGGCCTGCTCGCGGCTGGACTCCCGCGGCGCGCCCTGCTCACGAGCGGTGACCTGGTTGCGGGCGCCGTTACCGTCCCGGCCGCTGTTGCGACGGTCCCGGCGGTCGCCATTGCGACCGTCGGTCCGCTCAGCGTCGGACTCGACACTGCGCTCGGGAACCCGCTCGACCCGCGGCTCGCCGGCCGAGGTGTCCCCGTTCGGCTCCGGGGTCGGCAGGGTGGGCTGGCCCTCGGCCTCGCGCGGCCGCTGCTGCTGCAGGGTGTCCAGCGCCGCCGCGACGTCGTCGTTGCGGGGCTGTGGGGGGCCGCTGGGCGCTCGGTTGCCGGACGAGCCGTTCTGGGCGGACCGAATGGCATCGATCAGCTGGCTCTTGCGCATGGCGCCCGTGCCCTTGAGGCCGAGTGTGCTGGCCAGCTGCTTGAGCTCCGGCAGGACCATGCTGTCCAGGCCGGAACCCCGACGCTTGCGGCCGGCGCCGGCCTCGCTCGAGGCAGCGCTCGTCACTTCGACGGTATCGGTCAACGTGTCTTCCTTTACTACGACGGGCCCACGAGGTCGTGACCCGCGTGATGATGCGGAGCCTGTGCTCCGCGAGGTGGTTCTGTGCTGCTGTGGTCGCTTGCGTCCCAAGGACTGGCGGTGAGCGGTGTGAACGGGATGTGCTGAGTCCGCGTCGCGCCTCGACCTTGGCGCTTTCCTACGTCAGCGGCGGGGAGAGCCGGGGCTGGTGATCACTCGAACCAGCCGGCCTCCGCGGTCTGCTGACCGTATCGGCAAGTAAAAGGCTAGCACCCCTGGTCGATATTCCCGTAGTGGTGCACTTTTGCGAGCGCCGCGCCGCAACCGACCCCGCACCGGCGCAGCCCGAAACCGGGAGCGGAAAACGTCTCCAGGTCGGCCAGCTGGGTGGTCCGCCCGAGGACGAGGACCGTCGGCCCGGCACCGCTGATCACCGCGGCGTAGCCGGCGGCGCGCAGGGCCGTGACCAGGGCGTAGGAGCGCGGCATGGCCGGCTCCCGGTACTGCTGGTGCAGCCAGTCCCGGGTGGCGTCCCACAGCCGGTCCGGGTCGTCGGCCAGGGCGTGGACCAAGAGGGCGGCCCGACCGGCGTTGGCGGCGGCGTCGGTGTGCGGCACCTGCTCGGGCAGGAGGCTGCGGGCCCGCGCGGTCTCCACCGCGCCGTCTGGGATCAGCACGGCGGCACCGATCTCTGGATGCAGTCGGCCCCGGACCGCCTGCACACCGTTCGGACCCTCGTACGCCAGGACCAGCCCGCCGTACGCCGCCGCTGCCACGTTATCGGGATGACCCTCGATCGCCGTCGCGTGCCGCAGCACCCAGGCCAGATCGGGCTCCACCTCGGCCAGCCCGGCCGCGGCGACCAGGCCGGCGACGACCGCCGCCGAGGACGATCCCAGGCCACGGCCGTGCGGGATGGTGTTGTGCCCGGCCAGACCCAGCCCGGGAACGCGTACGCCGAGGTCGGCCAGTCCGACCAGGGCCGAGCGGATGATCAAGTGGCTCTCGTCACGCGGGATCCGGTCGGCTCCCTCCCCCGACACCTGGATCTGGAAACCGGACGGCAGCACCGTCAGG
>DATHBQ010000265.1:0-1777 GCA_035296105.1 Propionibacteriaceae bacterium
CCGACCATCGCCAAGGGTGATGCCAACAAGGTCTGGATCGTCCCCAGTGAGCTGAACAAGGCGCTGGAGGGGCTCGGCAGCGCGGTCGGGTCGATGACGTCGGCCATCCCGGCGCAGGCCAAGGGCAACTTCACGGCGCCGGAGAAGATCGACGTGCAGGCGGAGATCCGCAAGCAGGAGGCCGAGGAGGACCGCGTCGCCGAGAGGACGATGGGGGAGGCGCTGGCCGCCGCCCAGGAGGCGGAGCGAGCGGGACCACGGGGGGACAAGCCGCCGGTTGCCGAGCAGCTGGCTGTGACGGCGGGTGGGGCCGATGGGCTCGATCTCGAAGCAGCCCCTGAGCGCTACCCGGCCCAGTCGGAGTACACGGCCGGGCCGAACTACGCCACGGCCTACGAGCCGGGAGGCCAGCCGAACTCGCAGCGGTGACCTGGCTCGAGCTGCTCGGGCTGGTCGCGGCCGGTGGAGCCGCCGGACTGATCAACACGGTGGTCGGGTCGGGAACCCTGATCACCTTCCCGGTGCTGCTGGCCTTCGGCGTGCCGCCGGTGGTTGCCAACATCTCGAACACGGTCGGGCTGACCCCGGGATCACTGTCCGGCGCGCTGGCCACCCGGATGGACCTGGTCGGACAGCGGACCCGGGTGCTGCGCTTCGGCGTCGCCTCGTTGGTCGGTGGGGTCGTCGGGGCGGTGCTGCTGCTCCGGCTGCCGTCCGCGGCCTTCGCCGCCATCGTCCCGGTGCTGATCGGCATCGGCTGTGTCCTGGTCGTCGTGCAGCCGTGGCTGTCCCGCCGCCTGGCCGAGCGGCGGGCGAACCTGGACGGTGCCGCGCCACCGGCGCACGGCTCGGTCTGGCTGTGGCTGGGCATCCTGGTCACCGGCATCTACGGCGGGTACTTCGGAGCGGCCCAGGGTGTGCTGCTGCTGGCCATCCTGGGCATCGGGCTCGCCGAGAGCCTGAACCGGATCAACGCGGTGAAGAACGTACTGGCCCTGATCGCCAACGCCGTGTCGGCGCTGCTCTTCGTCCTGCTGCCGCTGACGCCGTGGGCCGATCCCGGGGCGCGGGTCAACTGGCCGGCCGCCCTGGCCATCGCGGTGGGCGCGGTGCTCGGGGCGCAGCTCGGCGGCCGGGTGGGGCGGCGGCTGCCGCCGCTGGTCTACCGGGTGGTCATCGTCGTGGTCGGGGTGGCGGCGATCATCGGCCTGCTGCTGGACTGACCTGGATCGCTCAGTTGACCACGGCCTCCTCCTGATGGCTGAGTATCGCGTTCACGGTGGCCGCGACCGACATCCCGCTGGTGTCCAGCCACAGGCCCTGACCGGCCAGCTCGTGCACCATCTCCTCGTACAGGGTCGCCCAGGCCTGCAGCACGACCTCGTCCGGCTTCTCCCGGTCCCGCGCCCGGGCCACGTCGATCGACGGGGTGAGCACGACCAACCCGATCGGCTCGTCCGGGAGCTGGTCGAGGTAGCTCTGCAGCCGCTCCGCCGACCCGATCACGTAGTCGAGCACGACCGCATAGCCCTCGCTCCGGAACGACCGGGCCAACAGGCACTGGTTGCGCACGCACAGCTCGGTGGGGTGGTTGGCCTCCTCGTCGCCGAACGGGTCCGGTGGCGCGCTGCCCCCCACGATCAGGTGCTGGATCACGTCGCCCGGGATGTGGGCCCCGCGGCTGAAGCGGGCGGCGAGGGCGGCGGAGGTCGTCGTCTTGCCGGCGCCGGGGATGCCGGTGACCAGCCACGTCCGGATGACGAGGCCCATGTCAGCC
>DATHBQ010000266.1:0-15409 GCA_035296105.1 Propionibacteriaceae bacterium
GACCGTCTCTGCGGTCTCCTCGATCAGGTACTGCACCAGTGAGCGGTGCGTCTGCTCCGCGTCCCAGGGACACTCGGAGCGCAGCCGGGTCATCACCGCGACCAGGCGCTCCACCTCGGGCAGCGACACGTCGGCGGCGCCGGTCAGGGGTTCGGGGCGGCCAGCGGCGCGGGCTTGGAAAGCGAACCGGTCTGCTCGGCCGACGTGATCAGCTTCTGCGCGGGGTCGAGGACACCGAACCGTGGGTTGAGAGTCACCGAGCGGTCCCGCACGGCCGCGACGTACGCCTCGGCGCCCACCTTCTCCGCAACCAGCTGCTGGTCGGCGATGTCGTACGCCACCTGGCGGGCATCAGGGTTGCCGAGCAGCACGGCGAGCTCGGTGCTCTGCAGGAACTTCTCCCGCTGGCTGTCGCTGACCTGGACCTTCCGGTCCGCGGCGATCTGCTCGGCGAGCACACCGTGGATCAGCGCATTGGCCACCGCATCCCGGGAGACCTGCTGGCCCTCCTGGAGGGTCGAGCTCACCCCGGACACGGCCCGGTCGAACTGGGCTTGGGTGATCCGGTCGTTCCCGACGTACGCGACCACGCTCGGCTCGGCGTTGCCGCATCCCGCCAGTGCCAGTACGGCGGCCGCCGAAACCAGTCCGCCGCCGATCCTGCACCCTGCCCTCATTCGCTGCATCCCCATCCTCAGGCCGATTCCTGGGCGATCTTAGCCTCGGCCGGCAGCAGGATCTGCTCTATCACCTTGGAGCACCAGTCCAGCAGAGCGCGGTCGGTGACCGGCGGTCCGCCGATCGTGGCGCTCAGCGGCCGCGGCACCAGGATGAAGCCGGCGGCCTCCTTGACCACGCTGCGCGGGTAGAGCCGTTGCAGCCGCATCGCCTTCGAGTCGGGCAGCGACGCCGGCCCGAACCGGATGAAGGTCGACTGGGTGACGATGTCGGTCAGGCCGGCGGCCCGGGCCAGCAGCCGGAAGCGAGCCACCGCCAGCAGGTTCTCCACCGGCTCCGGTGGCGCGCCGTATCGGTCGTGCAGCTCGGCCTCGACCGCCTTGACGTCGGCCTTGGTCCGGACCTCGGCCAGCCGCTTGTACATCTCCAGCCGGAGCCGTTCCGACTCGACGTAGTCACCGGGCAGGTGCGCGTCGACCGGCAGCTCGATCCGCATCTCGGGCTCCGGCTCGGTGTCGACGCCGCGGTACTCGGCCACCGCCTCGCCCACCAGCCGGATGTAGAGGTCGAATCCGACGTCGGCGATGTGTCCGGACTGCTCCCCGCCAAGCATGTTCCCCGCTCCGCGGATCTCCAGGTCCTTCATGGCCACCGCCATACCGGCGCCCAGGTCGGTGTGGGCGGCGATAGTGGCCAGGCGGTCGTGGGCGGTCTCGGTCAGCGGCTTGTCCGGCGGATAGAGGAAGTACGCGTACCCGCGCTCCCGCCCCCGGCCGACCCGGCCGCGGAGCTGGTGCAGCTGGGACAGCCCCATCAGGTCGGCGCGTTCGATCAGCAGGGTGTTGGCCGTGGAGATGTCCAGCCCGGCCTCCACGATCGTGGTGCAGACCAGGACGTCGGCCCGCCGCTCCCAGAAGTCGACCATCACCTGCTCGAGCTGGTGCTCCCCCATCTGGCCGTGGGCCGTCGCCACCCGGGCCTCGGGAACCAGCTCGGCGATCCGGCGGGCCACCTTGTCGATGCTCTGCACCCGGTTGTGCACGTAGAACACCTGACCCTCGCGGAGCAGCTCGCGGCGGATGGCCGCGGTCACCTGGGCCTCGTCGTACGGCCCGGCAAAGGTCAGCACGGGGTGCCGCTCCTCCGGTGGCGTGGTGATGGTGCTCATCTCCCGGATCCCGGTGATCGCCATCTCCAGCGTGCGCGGGATCGGCGTGGCGGACATTGCCAGCACGTCGACCGCCGTCCGCAGCCGCTTCAGCTGCTCCTTGTGCTCGACGCCGAACCGCTGTTCCTCGTCGATCACCACCAGGCCGAGGTCTTTGAACTTGATCTCCGGCGAGAGCAGCCGGTGGGTGCCGACCACGACGTCGACCTTGCCGTCGGTCAGACCCTCGATGGTCGCCTTGGTCTCGGCGTCGCTCTGGAACCGCGACAGGGGGGCCACGTTGATCGGGAATCCGGCGTAGCGGTCGGCGAACGTGGCGTGGTGCTGCTGCACCAGCAGAGTGGTCGGGACCAGGATGGCGACCTGCTTGCCGTCCTGCACCGCCTTGAACGCGGCTCGGACGGCGATCTCGGTCTTGCCGTAGCCGACGTCACCGCAGATCAGCCGGTCCATCGGCACGACCTGCTCCATGTCGCGCTTGACCTCCTCCACCGCGGCCAGCTGGTCGGGGGTCTCGACGTAGCTGAAGGCGTCCTCGAGCTCCCGCTGCCAGGTGGTGTCGGGACCGAACGCGTGCCCGCGGGTCGCCTGCCGGGCGGCGTAGAGCTTGATCAGCTCGGCCGCGATCTCCCGGACCGCCTTGCGGGCCCGGCCCTTGCGCTTGGCCCAGTCCGCGCCGCCCATCTTGTCCAGCGTCGGGTTCTCCCCGCCGACGTAGCGGGTGACCTGGTCCAGGGCGTCCATCGGCACGTAGAGCCGGTCGGCTGGCTGATTTCGTTTTGACGGCGCGTACTCGATCACCAGGTACTCCCGGGTAGCGCCGGCCACGGTGCGCTGCACCATCTCCCGGTAGCGACCGACGCCGTGCTGGCTGTGCACCACCGGGTCGCCGGCGCTGAGCTCCAACGGGTCGATCTGGTTCTTCCGCCGAGCCGGCATCCGGCGGGTCGCCTTGTCCGCGGATCGCTGACCGGACAGGTCCGCGGCGGTGAAGACGGCGAGCTTGATGGCGTCGGCGACGAACCCGTGGCTCAGCCCGCCGGTGACCACGGTGCCGATGCCCGTCACCGGCGCCTCGGTAAGCTCCTCGACGATGCGGGTGGGCAGGTCGTGCTCGGTCAGCACCTCAGCCAGCCGGGCGCTCAGGCCGTGGCCCTCCGCCATCAGCAGCACCCGCCAGCCGTCCCGGATCCGCTTGGCGATGTCGTTGACGGCCGACTCGGTGTCGCCGCGGTAGGTCTCGCCGGTGTGTCCGGGGATGGTGCGGGACTCGACGCCGACGCCGCTGACCGCGGCGCTGAGGTCGATGATGTCCCCGTCCTCGGTCCGGACCGGAGCGTCGACCGGCACCGGCCCGTCTTCTCCGCCGGCCGGCGGGCCGGCGCTGAACGGGGACAAGGTCCACCAGGCCAGGCCGCGCCCGAGGGCCGCAGCGCGTACGTCGGCCAGCGGCTTGTAGGACGAGGCCCCGAGGTCGATCGGCGCCTTGCCGCCCCCGGCCGCCGCGGCCCAGGACGCGTGCAGGAACTCCTCGCTGGTCGTGACCAGGTCGACGGCGCGGCCGCGCACCAGCTCCGGGTCGCAGATCAGGACCATGGTCTCGGGCGGCAGCAGGTCGACCAGCAGCTCCATCCCGTCCACCAGGGCCGGGGACAGCGCCTCCATCCCGTCGACGGCGTGGCCCTGGGCGATCTTGTCCAGCATCTCGATCAGCTCGGGATGCTCCTGGGACAGCGCGAAGGCGCGGCGGCGTACGTCGTCGGTGAGCAGCAGCTCCCGACAGGGCGAGGCGATGATCTCGGTCCGGGTGTCCGGACCGGACCGCTGGTCCGCTACCGCGAAGTAGCGGATCTCCTCGATCGTGTCGCCGAAGAAGTCGATCCGGACCGGGTGCTCCTCGGTCGGCGGGAAGATGTCGACGATGCCACCGCGGACCGCGAACTCGCCGCGCCGCTCGACCAGGTCGACCCGCACGTACGCCGCCCCGACGAGAGCGGTCGCCAGCTCGCCGAGGTCGAAGTCCTCCCCCACCTTCAACCGGACCGGCTTCAGGTCGCCGAGGCCCTTGACCTGCGGCTGCAGCACGCTGCGTACGGGGGCGACGACCACCCGCGGCGGCGGCAGCTCGTCGTTGCCGGCCAGCCGGCGCAGCACGGCGAGGCGGCGGCCGACCGTGTCCGACCGCGGGCTCAGCCGCTCGTGCGGGAGGGTCTCCCAGGCCGGGTAGTAGGCGATGTCGTCCGGCGGCAGCAGGGACTCCAGGGCCGCGGCCAGCTCCTCGGCCTCGCGGTAGGTCGAGGTGACCAGCAGGACCGGGCGGTCGGCGCCTCCGCGCTCGGCGGACGCCGTCATCGCCGCCGCGATCAGGGGTCGCATCGGCGGCGGCGCGGTGAGGTCCAGCGCCCCGGGGCGCACCCCGCGCGCGTCCGCGAGGGTGTCGGAGAGTGTGGGTTCGGTGCAGAAGAGGTCGACGAGTCCCGAAAGGCTCACCGACCCAAAGTACCGGCTTGTCCGAACCGACTTCGGGCGTAGGGCGACGTCCAGCTTGGCCCGATGTTCCTCCGCAAAAGGGTCGCAATCGGAGTCGATTCGGGTCGTTTCCGCGTTCGTTCGTGGCCTTGGGCGGAGATACGTCTCCAGGAGGCCCCCGGAGGTCAGGAGTTGAAAAGGTTCTGGGTGCGCTCGAGGCCGACGGTGACCAGGGACTCCACCGCGTCGGCGGCCCGGTCGACCTCCACCGCCACTGACTCCCGGGCGGCGGCCGGGAAGTTGCTCAGCAGGAAGTCGGCCGGGTCCTGGCGACCGGGCGGCCGACCGACCCCGACGCGGACCCGGTAGAAGTCACCGGCGCCGCCGAGCGAGGCCCGGATCGAGCGAAGCCCGTTGTGCCCGTTGTCACCGCCGCCGCGCTTGACCCGCAGCTGTCCGGGGTCGATGTCGAGCTCGTCGTGGACCACCACCATCCGGTCCAGACCGAGCCTGTAGTAGCTCAGCAGCCGCGACACCGACCCTCCGGTGTCGTTCATGAAGGTCCGCGACTTGGCCAGTACCAGTCGCGGCGAGTCCGTCCCCGGTGCACCGAGCCGACCCTCGGCGACCTCGGCCCGGATGCCGCGCAGCGGCGTGAAGCGCGCCGACAGACGATCGGCCAGCTCCTCGACCACCCGGCGGCCGACGTTGTGCCGGTGTCCCGCGTACGCCGGTCCCGGGTTCCCCAGGCCGACGACCAGCCAGGGACCGATCGGCTCAGGCGTTGGCGGGCTCCGGCTCCGCGGCCGCGTCGGTGTCCTCGGAATCCGTCGCGTCGGAGTCCGACGGCTCGGCGACCGTCGGCTCGATGCCGGCCTCGGCCTCCGCCTCGGCCAGCTCGGCCTCGATGGCCTCGGCACTCGGCGCGGCGGTGATGTTGACGATCAGCGTCTCCGGGTCGATGCCCAGGCTCGCGCCCTCGGGCAGCTCGAGGTCCTTGGCCAGGATCTGCGTGCCGGCCGGCAGCCCTTCGATGGAGACCATGATCTGCTCCGGGAGATGGGTGGCCTCGGCCTCGATCGGCAGGCTGTTGTGGTCCACCACCACCAACGTGTCGTCGCCGGCCTCGCCCTCGAGCTGGATGGCGATGTCGACGGTGACCTTCTCGCCCCGCCGGACCAGCACCAGGTCGACGTGCTCGATGGTGTGCTTGAGCGGGTCGCGCTGGACCTGCTTGGGCAGCGCGAGCTGCGACTGGCCGTCGACGTCGATCGACAGCAGCGCGTTCGCGGTCCGCAGCGCCAGCAGCGTCTCGTGCCCGGGCAGCGAGATGTGGACCGGATCGGTGCCGTGGCCGTACAGCACGGCGGGGACCTTGTGGGCGCGACGGAGCCGGCGGGCAGCGCCCTTGCCGAACTCCGTACGCAGTTCGGCGTTGAGCTTGACCTCGGGCACGAACGGGACTCCTCGAACTCAGATGGGGGGATGGGGCAACGGGCTGTGACCCCGGGAAGGCAGGCCGGACGCATCCAAACCTAGTCGATCACGGTCAGAACTGACCCTCGCCGAGGCAACCGGACAACCCTAGCCGACGCATCCCCTCCTTGCCAGCCGGAGCGGAGGTTCGATCTATCCCTGACCGTTGAACAGCGACGTCACCGAGCCGTCCTCGAAGACCTCCCGAATCGCACGGGCGATCAGCGGGGCGATGGACAGCTCAGTGAGAGAGTCGAAGCGCTGGTGGCTGGCGATCGGCAGGGTGTTGGTGACGATGACCTCCTCGAACCCGGTGGCCTTCAGCCGGTCCACGGCCGGCCCGGACAGCACCGGGTGGGTGGCGGCGGCGATCACCGCCTTCGCCCCGCGCTCCTGCAGGGCCTCGGCGGCCTGGCAGATCGTCCCCGCGGTATCGATCATGTCGTCCACCAGCAGGCACACCCGGCCCTCGACCTCGCCGACCACCTCGTGCACCGCGACCTGGTTGGGGACGTCCGGGTCCCGCCGCTTGTGGATGATGGCCAGCCGGCAGTTCAGCCGATCGCTCCACATATCGGCCAGCCGTACCCGGCCGGCGTCCGGCGAGACCACGGTCATCTCGGCCGTCTCGTACTTGGACACGATGTAGTCGGCCAGCACCGGCAGCGCCCAGAGGTGGTCCACCGGACCGTCGAAGAAGCCCTGGATCTGTGCGGCGTGCAGGTCCACCGCCATCAGCCGGTTCGCGCCGGCGGTGCGGAACATGTCCGCGATCAGCCGGGCCGAGATCGGCTCCCGGCCCAGGTGCTTCTTGTCCTGACGGGCGTACGGATAGAAGGGCACGACCACGGTGATCCGCTTGGCCGAGGCACGCTTCAGCGCATCGACCATGATCAGCTGCTCCATGATCCATTCGTTCACCGGCGCGCAGTGGCTCTGCAGCACAAAGGCGTCCGAGCCGCGCACCGACTCCTCGAACCGCACGTAGATCTCGGAGTTGGCGTAGCTGATCGCCCGGGTGGGGGTGATCTCGACCTGCATCAGGTCGGCGATCTCGGCCGCCAGCTCGGGAAAGGCGCGCCCGGCGAACAACATCATGTGCTTTTTGTTGGGCCGCTTGAGACCGGTCACTGCTCAGCCTTCCTGTGCTTGAGCGCCGCCTCGGCAGCCCGGGCCGTCTTGGTCCCCGACCGCTTGCGGGCCACCCAGCCCGGGATGTTGCGCTGCCGCTGTCGAGCGACGGCCAGCTCTCCTGGGCCCACGTCGTTGGTGATGGTGGAGCCGGAGGCGACGTAGGCCCCGTCAGCGATGTGCACCGGCGCGTTGAGCACCGCGTTGCTGCCCACGAAGCTGCCGGTCCCTACCGTGGTGGTCTCCTTGCGCACGCCGTCGTAGTTGGCGAAGATCACCCCGGCGCCGATGTTGGCGCCGTCGCCGACCACCGCGTCGCCCAGGTAGGCCTGGTGCGGCGCTTTCGCCCCCGCCCCGATCCGGGCGTTCTTGGTCTCCACGAAGGTGCCGATCTTGCCGCCGGCCCCGAGTGTGGTGCCCGGTCGCAGGGAGGCGTACGGACCCACGTTGGCGCCTGCACCGATCACGCTCAGCACCGCATGCGCCCGGACCACGCGGGCATTCTCGCCCACCTCGACGTCGATCAGTGTGGTGTCCGGGCCAATGGTCGCTCCGGCGCCCACGGAGGTGGCGCCCTCCAGCGACGTGTTCGGCAGGAGTGTGGAGTCCGGCGCCAGGTCGACCGAGGCATGCACCCAGGTGGTGGCGGGATCGATGATGGTGACGCCCTCCCGCATCCACCGGTGCAGGATCCGGCGGTTCATCTCGGCGTTGATGGCGGAGAGCTGGACCCGGTCGTTGACTCCCTCGGTCTGCCAGAGATCCTCGGTGACCAGCGCCGCGACCACGCGGCCGTCGCGCCGGGCCAGGCCCAGCACGTCGGTGAGGTACAGCTCGCCCTGGTCGTTCGTCGGCGCCAGCTCGGTCAGCGCGGCTCGCAGGGTCTCCGCCTCGAAGACGTAGATCCCGGAGTTGATCTCCCGGATGGCCCGCTGGGCCTCGTCGGCATCGCGGTGCTCGATGATGGCCCGCACTGCCCCGTCGGCGTCGCGCAGGATCCGGCCGTAGCCGGTCGGGTCGGGCACCTCCGCGGTGAGCACGGTGACGGCCGCCCGCTGGCGACGGTGCTCGTCGCGCAGAGCAGCCAGGGTCTCGGTGGTGAGCATCGGCACGTCGCCGTACGTCACCACCACCTCCCCGGTCGGCTCACCGAGCCGCTCCAGGGCCATCTGCACCGCGTGTCCGGTGCCCAGCTGCTGCTCCTGGATCGCAATGGTCACGTGCGGCGCGATCTCGTCCAGGTGGGCCTCCACCTGGTCCCGGCCGTGGCCGACGACGACCACGATCTGCTCCGGCTGCAGGCTTGTCGCCGCATCCACCGCGTAGCTGAGCAGGGAGTGCCCGGCCACCTCGTGCAGCAGCTTCGAACGGGAGGACTTCATCCGCTTCCCCTCGCCGGCGGCAAGGATGACGACGGCCGCCACCGGGCGCGCGTCGGGCTCGGGCTGCTCGGACAAACCGCTGGCTCCTCGTGACTGGGTGACGCTGCGCTCCCCGGGTAGGAGTCGAACCTACGACGCTGATCCTGATTCAAAGTCAGGCGGGCCCTGCCGGCAGACCAACCGGGGATCGCGGCCGACATCGTCCGTTGGCCATGCTCACTCTACGACGGGCGCTCGGTCGCTGCGCCCAGATGCCGATCAGCACTGCAGACTATGGCCATGGCCCGGATGACCGGCGCGGAGCGGCGGGAGCAGCTGATCACGGTCGCCCGCGGACTGTTCGCGGAGCGCGGCTTCGAGGGCACCTCCGTCGAGGAGATCGCCGCCCAGGCCGGGGTCAGCAAGCCGGTGGTCTACGAGCACTTCGGCGGCAAAGAGGGTCTGTACGCCGTCGTGGTCGACCGCGAGGTACGGACCCTGCTGGACGGGATCGGGGGATCGCTGACCTCGGGCACCGAGCGCGAGCTGATCGAGCAGGCCGCGCTGGCCCTGCTGGACTACATCGAGAGCCACACCGACGGCTTCCGCATCCTGGCCCGGGACTCCTCGGTGGGCAGCACGGGCGGGTCGTTCGCGACGATCCTCGGCGACATCGCCAGCCAGGTCGAGCACATCCTCGTCCGGGCCTTCAAGCAGCGCGGCCTGGACGCCAGGACCGCGCCCATGTACGCCCAGATGCTGGTCGGCATGGTCGCCGCGACCGGTCAGTGGTGGCTGGGCACCCGCCGACCCAAGAAGCCGGAGGTGGCCGCCCACCTGGTCAACCTGGCCTGGAACGGGCTCCGCGGGCTGGAGGCCAAGCCGCGACTGGTCACCGCTGACGCTGACCGGCCGCCACCGCGAGCTGATCGACGAGATCGTTCATCGGGTCGCCGGAGTGACCCTTCACCCAGCGGAAGCTGACGTCGCCGCGGTCCAGCACCGTGCTGACCAGCGGCTCCCAGAGGTCGCGGTTGGCCACCGGCTTCTTCGCGCTCGTCAGCCAGCCCCGGGCCAGCCAGCCCTGGTACCACCGGTCGCGGAAGCAGTTGACCACGTACGTCGAGTCGCTGACCACGACCAGCGGCCCGTCGAGGGCCCGTACCGCCTCCAGCGCCGCCTGGATCTCCATCCGCTGGTTGGTGGTCAGCGGCGCCCCACCGGAATCCTGCCGGCCGTCCTGGGTCGCCCAGGCCCAGCCGCCCGGGCCGGGGTTGCCGGAGCAGGCGCCGTCGGTCCACACCGACAGGGCCTCGACCGGGACGGTCGTCGCCGGCACGATCGAGTCCCGGGCGTTGGACGCGCTCCCGTGCGCCTCGACGTGCGCCGCGGAGGGTCCGAGGGAGATGGTCGCCCCTTGCTCGACGTCGAACAGACCGGGCGGGCAGGTCACGTGCGCCCATCGCCGGCTACGACCGCCGCCGGTGTCGGTGATCTCCTCGCCGGGCTGGATCGGACCGGCGCAGACCCCGCAGGTGGTGGCGTACTTGGCGGTCAGCGGCATGGCCCCAGGGTAGAGACGCGGCTCGGTCACGCCGGGCGGACCATCCGCTCGGCGAGTCGGCCCAGGGACCGCTGGATCAACCGCCGGCCGGACCACCGCAGGTACGGCGCACCGAGCGCCCACCGGCCGGTCAGCTCGACCTCCAGGCGGTGAGTCACCCGCACCCCGTTGCCCTCCGCGGCGAGGCGGTAGTCGCCCCGGACGGGCAACGGCCCGCGCACCTGGCCGAAGCTCCAGAAGGTCGGAGCGGACAGCTCGTCGACGACCGAGTCGGTCACCACCGACCGCCCGACGATCCGCGAGACCTCGCGGAGCCGGGCCCCGACCTGGATCGGCGCGGGCGGCGCCATCGAGGACTCGACCACCTCCACCCGCCATTCGGCGGCCCGCCTGAAGTCGCTGACGTAGTCGAACACCTCGGACACGGTGCGGGCCGGAATGAGGACCTGCTCCTCGAACTGGATCGTTGTCGACATGGCCACTTCCCTCGAGTTGGCGGTGCCGGCCTCCTGCACCGTTCCCAGGAGTCTGGCAGTTCCCCTCCGGAACGGTCTGCCGGTTTGCCGCTGAGGCGGGCTTCGACGTAACCTCGTCGGGTTATCTGAATCGATACAGAAACCCCGATGACTTCTTCTTCCACTGCTTCCCTCACGCCCGTTTCCCTCCCGTTGACCAGCCGGACAGCGGTCACCGCGGTCACCCTGCTGTTCGTCGTCAACGGCCTGCTCCTCGGCGGGTACGGCGGCGCGCTGCCGTCGCTTCGGGACAAGCTCCAGATCGGCGCCACCGAGATCGCCGTGGCCCTGTTCCTGGCCGGCGCAGCGGGGATCACCTCGATGCAGATCGGCGGCCGCCTGGCCGACTCGCTGGGTGCCCGCCGGGTGACCCTCGTCGGCTTGCCGGTCCTGATCGCCGGTGCCGTGGTGCTGGGCCTGGCCCCGACCTACGTCGTCGCGGTGATCGGCGCCATGCTGATCGGGTTCGGCAACGGCGCGCTCGACGTGGCCATGAACGCGATCGGCGTGCAGGTGGAGGCGGCCCGCGGTCGGGCGATCATGAGCTTCTTCCACGCCATGTGGTCGGTGGGCAACTTCCTCGGCGCGGGCACCGTGCTGCTGCTCGCCACCGTCCTGGGGCTGACCGGCGGCCAGGTCGTCGCCCCGCTGATGCTCGTCCTGGCCGGGCTGGCCGTACTCGTCGCGTTCCTGCTGTTCCGGACCACGCCGCACACGGCGGTGGTCGAGCACAAGGTGGACGGCGTCCGCACGGCCATCCCACGAGCCGCCTGGCTGCTCGGCATCATGGCCCTGGGCTTCGGCCTGTCCGAGGGCACCGCGGTCGACTGGTCCTCCCTGCACGTCACCGACGTGGCGCAGGTGGACACCGAGACCGGCTCCCTCGGCCTGGTCGCGGTCAGCGGCTTCATGGTGCTGATCCGGCTGCTCGGCGACCGCCTCGTCACCCGGTTCGGACGCCGGGCCGTGGTCCGGTTCGGCGGCGCCACGGCGGCGGTGGGCTACCTCACCGTCACCCTGGTCGACGCCCTGCCCCTGCTGCTGGTCGGCTGGGCGCTGGTCGGGTTCGGCGTCGGCATGATCGCCCCCCAGGTGTACGCGGTGGCCGGGCACATCGGCGGCGGCCGGGTCCTGGCCGTGGTCGTCACATTCGGATACGCGGCGTTCCTGATCGGCCCGGCCCTGGTCGGCTTCCTCGTCAACGTCTTGGGCATCCACCACGCGATGGCCGTACCTGCGGTCCTCTGTGTGGCGATCGTCGCCCTGGCCGCGACCATGCCGAAGCAGGACGCCGACCTCCACCGCTGACTGGGCTCCTCGCTCCGCTGCCGTCGTCCACGTGCCCTTGTCGACCGGCGCGCCTCGTAGGATCGCGGCCATGGTCGAGCCGGGTCGGGACGAGGTCGACGCGCTTGTCGACGCCTGGCGCCGGGAGCGGCCCGACCTGGACACCGCTCCGATGGAGGTGCTGTCCCGGATCAGCCGGCTCGCCCATCACCTGGACCGGCGGCGGGCCGGCGCGTTCGGTGCCCACGGCCTGGAGGCGTGGGAGTTCGACGTGCTCGCAGCGCTGCGCCGCTCGGGTCCGCCCTACCACCTCACCCCGGGTCAGCTGGTCCGCGAGACCGGGGTCACCTCCGGCACCATGACCAACCGGGTGGACCGGCTGGCCGCCCGCGGCCTGGTCAGCCGCGAGGAGCACCCGGCCGACGGGCGCGGCGTCCTGGTCCGGCTCACCGAGGAGGGCCGGGAGACGGTCGACGCCACGCTGGCCGACCTGCTGACGGCCGAACGGGTCATGCTGGACGGGCTCACCGAGGCCGACCGGGCGCAGCTGGTCCGAACGCTGCGGGGGCTTCTCAGCCGATGACCCGGGCGCCGAACACCGGTCCGGTGGCTCGCCGTACGGCCCGGCAGACGCCGTCCGCGCTCAGCGCGACACTGAGGTCCACGGCGGCCGACTCGGAGTCGACGAGGAAGGCGCAGGTCGGCCCCGAGCCGGACACCATCGCGCCCAGCGCCCCGTACTCCAGCCCGGTCTCCAGCAACAGCTTCAACCGCGGCTGCAGGTCGACGGCGGCCGGCTGCAGGTCGTTGACCAGCGCCGCACCGAGCTGTCGAGCGTCGCCGCTGCGCAGGGCGTTCATCAGGTCCGCCGGGATCTCCGGCGACGGCGGGTGCGGGCTGAGCTGGTCGAAGCGTCGGTAGACCGCCGGGGTGGACAAGCCGTGGTGCCCGAAGGCCAGCACCCAGTGGTACGTCCCACGGGCCAGGGCCGGTGCCACCTCCTCACCCCGCCCGCTACCGACGGCGGTACCACCGAGCAGCGCGAACGGCACGTCGCTGCCCAGCTCAGCCGCCAGGGCGCGCATGGACTCGGCGGAGATGTCGATGTCCCACAGCACCGCGCAGGCCAGCAGCGCCGCCGCTCCGTTGGACGAGCCGCCGGCCAGGCCGCCGGCCACCGGGATGGACTTCTTGATCGACAGGCTGACCCCGAGCGAGTCGTATGGGCCGTGTGTCCGGGCGAGCAGCTGGGCGGCCCGGACGGCCAGGTTGGACTCGTCCTGGGGCACCAGTTCCGCACCCTCGCCGGTGATGCTGACCTCGAACTCCTCCGGGTTCCCCCAGGCGGCGTGCACCTCGTCGTAGAGCGACACCGCCTGGTAGACGGTGGCCAGCGGATGGTAGCCGTCCCGGCGCGGCCGCCCGACCTTGAGCGCCAGGTTGATCTTGGCCGGCACGCGTACGCGGACCCCGACCGGTGTCGGCGGCAGGGGGGAGGCCATAAGGGCGAGGTTAGCCCGGCCGTCGGTGTGGGGCCGACCGGTCCACCCGCCAGGGGACGACTAGCCGAGCGCCTCGGCGATCCGGGCGAAGTCGGCGACTCCGAGCCGCTCGCCCCGGTCCGTCGGGTCGAGCCCGGCCGCCGTGATCGCCGCCTCGGCGGCGGCGGACGAGCCGGCCAGGCCGGCGAGCGCGGACCGGAGCATCTTGCGCCGCTGGGCGAAGGCCGCATCGACCACCGCGAACACCCGTTCCCGGCTGGCGGTCGTCGACGGAGCCGGGCGTCGCCGTAGGGCGACCAGACCGGACTCGACGTTGGGCACCGGCCAGAACACCGTGGCCGGCACCGATCCGGCCCGGGCGGCCGCGGTGTACCAGGCGACCTTGACCGAGGGCACCCCGTAGGTCCGCGAGCCCGGCGGGGCGACGAGCCGGTCGGCGACCTCGGCCTGCACCATCACCAGGCCACGGTTCCAGCCCGGGAACCGGGCCAGCAGATGCAGCAGCACCGGCACCGCCACGTTGTAGGGCAGGTTGGCCACCACGGCCGTCGGAGTCCACTCCAGCTCCGCCACGGTCAGGGCGTCCGCCACCACGACCTGCAGGGCATCCGCTCGTTCCGGCAGTCGCTCGGCCACCGTCTCGGGCAGCATCCGGCCCAGCCGCTCGTCGATCTCCACAGCGACCACCCGGCGGACCACCGGGAGCAGACCCAGGGTCAGCGACCCCAACCCGGGTCCGACCTCCAACACGGTGTCGTCCGGCCCGACGCCGGCCGTGGCCACGATGCGTCGCACGGTGTTGCCGTCGGTGACGAAGTTCTGTCCGCGCTGCTTGCTGGGCCGCAGGTCGAGCCGGCGGGCCAGGTCACGGACCGCCGAAGGGTCGAGCAGGCTCAGCGAAGGCCCAGCTTGCGGCTGCAGGCCGGCCACTGGCCCCAGCCCGCCGCGGCCTGCAGCTTCTGGGCGATGGCGATCTGCTGGGCCCGGCTGTTCTGGTGCGGGTAGCCCGAGCCGCCGTACGCCCGCCAGGTGCTCAGCGAGAACTGCAGCCCGCCGTAGTAGCCGTTGCCGGTGTTGATCGACCAGTTCCCGCCCGACTCGCACTGGGCCAGCCGGTCCCACACGCTGCCCGAGGCGACCCTCGCCGACGGCGTGCTGCTGTCACCACCACCGGAGCGGCGCCGGGACTCCCGCTCCGGCTGCGGCTGCGGCTTCGGCTCCTCCTTGGTGCCGACCAGCACCACCCGGGCCACCGGCTTCTTGGTGGTCTTGGCGCTGGTGCGCTTCTTGCTGACGGTCTTGCCGTCGTGCCGGACCACCTTGTAGGTCAGGGTCCGCACGCCCTTGACGCCCTTGCGGTCGACCTTCGTGTCGCCCTTGTCGAGCTCGTCGGTCTCCTTGTGCACCGTGTCGAACGCCAGGCTGACCTTCTTGGTCACCTTGGACTCGGTGACCTCGACGTAGCGCACAGACGTGCCGTCGAGCAGCTTGGCCGTCGGCCGGACGCTGAGCTTGTCGTTGCCGTCGACCTTGATCTTGGCGGCCGTCAGCGCGCCGGCGACGGTCTGTGCAGTCGTGGTCACGTTCCGCTTCTTGCCCGCGGCGATGATGGTGACGGTCTTGGCCGTGGCGATGTCGACGGCGATCCCGTCCCGGCCGACCGCGGTGTCCAGGCCGGGCTCGATGTCAGCCCCTGTGGTATCGACGCCGAGCTCGTCGATGGCCCGGTCGACCGAGGTGGCCGTGGTCCAGATCTGCTGCTCGGCACCGTCGACGGTGATCGTGACCAGCCGGCCGTAGCTCACCGTGATCGCGGTGCCCTCCGCCAGCCGGGTGTCGGGGCTCGGCATGACGACATCGCGCTCGCCGACCTGGATGCCCTGCTTCTCCAGCAGCTCACCGACGGTCGGCTCCATGGTCTGAACCTGCCGCATGTCGCCGTCGATCGACAGGGCCACGGCCTTGTCGAGGGTCACGTAGCCGAACGTGGCCCCGGCCACGGCCAGCGCCGTGACTCCTGCGGCCACGGCCGGAATGATCTTGCGCACAACTCTCCCCGCAATTAAGCAATCGGTCACGGAACTATAACGGCCGTCGCGACACGGACCCAAATCCTTGACCTGCGCCCATTACCACGACCCGCGGTGAATCAGCTCCTCGGGGCTCCGTCGGGACCGGCGTACCGGTGACCCCGAAGCATCGCTGGCGACGGCGTAGCCGAGGCTGACCACGCCGACGCTGAGCTGTTCCGCGGGCAC
>DATHBQ010000267.1:0-2306 GCA_035296105.1 Propionibacteriaceae bacterium
CGATGAACCGCGGGTCCTCCCCCGCCGCCACCATCCGAGCCAGGTAATGCAGGGCGGCCTGGACGTCGGAGCCGCGGACGGACTTGATGAACGCGCTGATCACGTCGTAGTGCTGGTCACCGGCCCGATCGTAGCGGACCGCCGCCTTGTCCACGGCCTGCTCCACCACCTCAGCGGTGATCACCGCCGTGTCCCGGGCCGAGGCGCCGGCGGCCGCCTCCTCGAGGTAGGTCAGCGCCCGGCGGGCGTCCCCACCGGCCAGCCGCACGACCATGGCCCGGGCGTCCTCGTCCAGGGTGAACGCGCCGGCCAGGCCCCGCTCTGACTCCAACGCGCGGTCGACCAGCCCGCTCACGTCGTCGTCGCTGAGCGGCTTCAGGGTGAGCAGCAGCGACCGCGACAGCAGCGGCGAGATCACCGAGAAGCTCGGGTTCTCCGTGGTCGCCGCGATCAGGGTGACCAGCCGGTTCTCGACCGCGGGCAGCAGCACGTCTTGCTGGGTCTTGGAGAACCGGTGAACCTCGTCCACGAACAGCACGGTGGGCCGGCCGGTACGGAGGTCCCGCCGGGCCTGGTCGAGCACGGCGCGGACCTCCTTCACCCCCGCCGTGACCGCCGACAGCTCGACGAACGCGGCATCGGCCTGCCGGGACACCACCGCGGCGATCGTGGTCTTCCCTGATCCCGGCGGTCCCCAGAGGAACACCGACATGGCCTCGCCCGCCGCCAGCCGTCGCAGCGGCGACCCCGGAGCGAGCAGGTGGGACTGGCCCACGATCTCGTCCAGGGTGCGCGGGCGCATCCGGACCGCCAGCGGCAGGCCGGCCCGGTCGGCGTCGGCCAGGCTGCCGCCCCCCACCGGCGGCGGAGCGCCGACCGTCCCGCCGAACAGGTCCTCACTCATCTTGGTCTCCCACCCCCGGAAGTATCACCGAACGGGACCGTCCTGCCCTACGATGTGGCCCGATGCTCGGGGCGTCGGCGGGAAGGCCCTGGCATGAAGCTGCACGAACTGAGACGTCTGGTCCGGGCGGCCCACGAGGACGCGGACCTGGTCAACGGACTGCTCGAGCCCAGTGCCTCGATGCTCAGCCCGGGAGAGCGGGCGGCGCTCTACCAGCTGGTCCGGCTGGTGGCGCCGGCGGACGCACGGATCGCCGAGCTCGGTACCTACCTCGGTGGCACCACCCGACTGTTCGGGGAGGCCCTGCACCGGTCCGGCGTACGCGACGAGCCCCGGATCGAGGTCTACGACTTCTTCGAGCACAACGAGACCTCCCGTCTCCGGCTGCAGGACCACCCGCTCTACAACGACCACGACTTCTTCGCCATCTGGCGGGAGAACACCCGGTCCTACGCCGACCTGATCGACCTGCACCGCGGGGACCTGCGCGAAGCGGAGTCCGACGGCCCGCCGCTGTGGATGCTCTACGTCGACATCATCAAGGACGAGGCGCTGGTCAATCCGGTCATGCAGCGCTTCCTCCCCCGACTCGCCGTCGGTGGGCTGCTGGTGCACCAGGACTACTTCCACTGGCAGAGCCCGTGGGTGGTCTACACCACCGAGCACATCATGGACCGCCTCCAGTACGTGGCCACGGTGTCCAACCACACGATGGTGCTGCGGCTGGCCGACGAGATCCCGGCCGAGACGCTGGAGCTGGACTACCTGACCGGTCTGGACTGGACCGACAAGGACCTGCTGATGCAGCGGGCGATCAGCCGCTTCAGCGGGCTCCGCGCGGGTCTGCTGCGCATCTCCCGGCTCAACCTGATGAGTATCGAGGGTCTCGACCTACCCGCAGCGGAGGTGGAGGCCTTGCGCGAGGAGTTCGGGTACTCGGCGCGCGTCCAGCGCTATCTCGACGAGGTGCAGCGGGTGCACGCGACGGCCACGCTGCGCTCGATCTGGTGACGGCGGTAGCGGTACCGCTCGAGGTCAGGCCGCCGGCGCCGGCTTCGCGTCCACCCCGGCCTCACGACGCTGCTCGGGGGTGATCGGCGCCGGGGCGTCGGTGAGCGGGTCGACCCCACCGCCGGACTTCGGGAAGGCGATCACGTCCCGGATCGAGTCGCTGCCCGACAACAGGGCGCAGATCCGGTCCCAGCCGAACGCGATCCCGCCGTGCGGCGGCGCCCCGAAGGCGAACGCGTCGAGCAGGAACCCGAACTTCTCCTGCGCCTCCTCCGGACCGAGCCCCATCACCGCGAACACTCGCTCCTGGATGTCGCGGCGGTGGATACGGATGGAGCCGCCGGCGATCTCGTTGCCGTTGCAGACCAGGTCGTAGGCCCAGGCCAGCGCC
>DATHBQ010000268.1:0-18280 GCA_035296105.1 Propionibacteriaceae bacterium
GCCCACCGTCCAGCCGGACACGCCCTCGCCGAGCGCCGCGACGACGCCGCTCATCTCGTGCCCGAGGACCGCCGGCGGGCGCACCCGACCGTCCATGTCTCCGTGCAGGATGTGCAGATCGGTGCCGCAGATCCCCACGTACGCCACCGCCACCTGCACCTGTCCGTGACCCGGTGGCTCGACATCGGCGGGCCGGATGGCGATCTCGGCGCCGCCGAGATAGCTGGCCGTCAGCACGGGCAGGGATCCGGTGGTGGTGATGGAGCAGTCCTACTGCGCGGACCCGGCGAAGGGCGCCAGATGCTTGACGAAGTGGTCCTCGATCACCTGGTAGAGCTGGTCCTCCTGGTCGTTCCAGACCGCGTACATCCGGCTGCCGAACTCGGCCAGGATGGCTCCGTACCCGACGTGCAGCACCTGGCGGGAGTCGATGACGTCCATCAGCCGCCCCACCTCCTCGTCGGTCGGGCTGGTCGGGATCCTGCTCGGGTCGCAGGACAGGTGGTAGCTCTTCCGGTTGGCTCCGAAGCTGTCCAGCGCCAGCGTCAGCACCTCACGCATCAGGTCCGGGTCGTGGTCGGCGATCACCCGCAGCGCCTCGGCCCAGCTGGTGCCGGCGGTCTTCAGGTGCACCAGTCCCCGGGTCGCCTCGGCGATCAACGGGTAGGTCGAGTACTTGTCGGACCCGGAGTGCAGGGACAGCTTGTACGGGCCGAGGGCGCGGGCGATCTGCGCGTGGACGGCGAAGTCCCGCTGCAGCGCGTCGAGGTCGCCGATGTACTCGATGCCCTTCTCGAACTGGCCGACGAAGCGCGGGGCGAAGGACACGAACTCCATCCCCAGGCGCTGTAGCTCCCGGACCACCACCACGTGCTCGGCCGCACTTGTCGGGTAGTCGGTCTCGTCCACCGCGAACTCCACCTCGCAGTCGATGCCCTTCTCCATCAGCCGTCGGTACATCGCCATCGCGTGGGCCATCGATGGTCCGTACTTGGCCATCGCCCGCAGCACCGACTCCTCGTCCAGCTCCACCGCCTCGTGCTCGAGATCGAGGCGCTGACCGACGTACGCCTTGGTGAAGCTGGACAGGTCCGACTCCAGGCCGGACCAGTCGAGCGCTTCGACCTTCTGCCGGATGGTCGCCGCGTCGGCGTGCTCCGCCTCGGGGTCGACCTCGGCCTTCGGGTCCAGGGTGTAGAAGACGAAGCCCGCGGCGGCGGTGCTGTCGATGTCGTCGAGCGTCTCGAGGTGGTCGGCGTCCCCGCCGACCGGTGAGGTCCATCCGGCCTGGAAGGCGCCCCAGGTCGCGTCGTCGAGCACATTGGCCGGCGTACGCCCGCAGCGCCCCATCTCCCGGATGGACTGCTGGGCGAACACCGGGTTGATCGGGGCGCCGACCGCCCTGAGGGCACGGACGTGACCAGGAGTGGCGAGCCCGAGCCGGTCGCCGAAGCCGACCGAGGTGTGCAGCCCGAACCGGGACGGCGTCAGCCAGGGTAGCGCCGACCGCAGGGCTCGCGCGTTCTCCGCGGTGGTCTCGGCCTCCAGCCGGAACCCGCCGTCGACGGCCTCGACGCTGCCGGTGAAGTCGCGCAGCGTCGCCTCCTCCGGCACCACGGCGACGAGTCGTTTGGTCCCGTCCGCCGAGCGCTCCAGCCAGTAGGTGCCGCCCTCGTGGGAGATCTGCGACTCCGGGTAGGCGCGGTCGCCCAGGGTGGCGGCGGCGGATCCGGGCTGGTCGGTCTGGGCGCTCATGCGATCACCTCTCGGTCGGGACGGCGCGCTCGTCGGTGTGGTCGTCGGCGGGAGGTCGGCCCCGGCTTGGACCCGCGCTGAGTGTTACGTTATCGTAGCAGAAAGCGTTTTCTCAACCGGGTGGCCATCCGCTCGACCGTCCCCACTCACCAGGAGAAACAGTCTCGTGAACGCCAAACGACGCTATGTGGTTGCCGGCACCGGACACCGGTCGCGGATGTACCTGGACGCCATCGCCGGTCCGCACCGGGACGACGCGGACCTGGTCGGGGTGGTCGAGCCCAACCCGGGCCGGCGCGACGTCCAGCTCAAGCGACTGGCGGCCGCCGGCCTCGACGCCGACTCCCTCGTCACCGGAGGGCCGGACGAGCTGGAGGCGGTGATCACCAAGACCGGCGCCGACCGGCTGATCGTGACCGCCCCGGACTACACCCACGCCGACCTGATCACCCGCGGCCTCACCGCCGGCGTGGATGTCGTGGTCGAGAAGCCGCTGACCATCGACCCGCCGAGCACCAGGAGGATCGCCGAGGCGGTGCAGCAGTCGGGACGCCAGGTCGTGGTGACCCACAACTACCGCTACTCCCCCCGCAACTCGGGCCTGAAGGAGATCGTCAAGAGCGGAGCGGTCGGCACACCCCTCTCCGTCACCTTCGAGTGGGTGCTGGACACCGCGCACGGAGCGGACTACTTCCGCCGCTGGCACCGGGACAAGGTCAACTGCGGCGGGCTGCTGATCCACAAGGCGTCGCACCACTTCGACCTGGTCAACTGGCTGCTCGCCGATGCGCCGACGCAGGTGTACGCCCGCGGCGGCGTGAAGTTCTACGGCGCGGAGAACGCGGCCGCCCGCGGAATGGCGCCCGGCCCCGAGCGCGGCACCCATGACGGGGAGCGCAGCCCGTGGGAGCTCGACCTGCGCACGGACCCGGCCCTGCGCGAGCTCTACTACGACAACGAGAAGCACGACGGCTACCGCCGGGACCAGAACGTGTTCGGCCCCGGAGTGACGACGGAGGACAACCTGGCGGTGATCGTGGACTACGACCGAGGAACCACGCTGAGCTACGCCCTCAACGCCCACTCGCCCTGGGAGGGCTACCGGATCGCGATCAACGGGACCGAGGGCCGCGCCGAGCTCGAGGTGGTGGAGCGGGCCGCGGTGCTGGTCGGCACCGACGGGAAGGTGATGGTCGACCCCAGCGCCGTACCGGAGTCGGTTGCGCGGTCCGGCGGGCAGCGGCTCACCCTGCAGCGGCACTGGGATACCGCCGAGGACGTCCCGATCACCGAGGGCGAAGGCGGTCACGGCGGCGGTGACGCGCTGCTGCTGTCCGACGTGTTCCGTGGTCCCGGGGACGACTGGCTGGAGCGGCCGTCGGACTGGGTCGACGGGATCCGGTCGATCGCGGTCGGCATGGCCGGCAACGAGTCGCTGCGGACCGGGCAGGCGGTGAAGGTCGCCGACCTCGAACTCGGCGTGGACCTGAGCAGGCGGTGAGCGGGGCGACGAGCTCAGCCCGCAGCGAGTTCCCCGGCCTCCGCACCGGCTTCGCCGATCCCCCACAGGACGCGGCGCCGATGATGCGCTGGTGGTGGTTCGGACCGTCGGTCACCCGGCCTGAGCTGGACCGCGAGCTCACCGCGATGGCCGCCGCCGGACTCGGTGGGGTCGAGGTGGCCTTCGTCTACCCGTTGGGCGAAGCAACGACGACCTTCGGCTCTGCTGAGCTCCTGGCCGACCTCCGGTTCGCCGCCGAGCGGGCCCGCGAGCTCGGCCTCCGCTTCGACCTCACGCTGGGCAGCGGCTGGTCATTCGGCGGTCCGCACATCTCGGCCGGGCTGGCCGCCCGCCAGCTGCACTGGGAGCGCCGCGAGATCGGGCCGGGGGCGCTGGAGCTGCCGGCGACCCCGCCCTGGCCGGGCGATGAGCTGATCGCCGGTTACGTCGGATCCGGCTCGCTGCAGGAGCTGCCCACCGCGTACGCCTGGCAGCCGGTCAGCGACGGTTGGCTGCAGGTAGAGCCCGGCGCGGGTCCGCGGGTCGTCCTGCTCGCGTACGCCCGCCCCACCGGTCAGAACGTCAAGCGGGCGGCGGCCGGCGGAGAGGGCCCGGTGCTCGACCACTACTCCGCGGCGGCGACCGAGGCGCACCTCGCGGCGGTCGGCGACCCGATGCTCGACGCCGTCCCCGCCGAGCTGGTCGGCTCGGTCTTCTGCGACAGCCTCGAGGTGTACGGCGCGGACTGGACCCCGGACCTGCCGGCCGAGTTCGGTCGGCGGCGCGGGTACGAGTTCCTGCCCCGGCTCCACCGGCTCATCGTCGACGGGCCGGACGCGGCCCGGTTCCGCGCCGACTACCACCGCACCCTGGCCGAGCTGTTCGAGGAGAACTTCCTCGCCGTCTGCCAGGACTGGGCCGCCGGCCGCGGCGTACCGTTCCGGATCCAGTCCTACGGCACACCGCCGGCCCGGGTCAGCAGCTACCGGTTCGCCGACCGGTTCGAGGGCGAGGGCTGGGGCTGGGACCGGCTCCCGCAGACCCGGTGGGCGTCGTCCGCGGCTCACCTCTACGGGCGCTCGGTGGTGTCGGCCGAGGTCTGGACCTGGGTGCACTCCCCCTCCTTCCGCGCCACCCCGCTGGACCTGAAGGGCGAGGCGCACGAGCATCTGCTGAACGGCATCAACCTGCTGGTCGGACATGGCTGGCCCTACTCGCCGCCCGACGCGCCTGGGCTCGGCTGGTTCTTCTACGCGGCCGGCGCGCTGGACGACCGCAACCCGTGGTGGCCGGCGATGCCGGAGCTCAGTCGCTACCTGACCCGGTTGTGCTGGCTGCTGCAGCAGGGCGAGCCGGTGGCCGACGTGGCGGTGTACGTGCCCGACGAGGACCTGCTCGCCCGTCTGGGCCGGGCGCAGGGCGGCTCGCTCGACCCGTGGCGGGAGGCCCGGCGGCGGATCCCGGAATCGATCCCGGCGACCATCCGGACCTCTGGTCTGGACTTCGACCTGGTCGACGACGAGGCGCTCGCCGACGCGGGGCCGGACCGCTACCCGGTGGTCATCCTGCCGGCGACGACGACCATCCCCGCGGCCACCGCCGCCTGGCTGGACCGGGTCCGGGCCGCCGGCGGCACCGTGCTCGGCGTCGAGTCCCCGGTGGCCGTCCCGGGCATGATCGACGTGGGTCCGGACGACCTGTGGGCAGCGCTGGCGACGGCGGTCGTTCCCGACCTCGCCGTGTCGCCGCACACAGCCGACGTCTGCTTCGTCCACCGGCGACTTCCCGGCCTGGAGGCCTACCTGGTGGTCAACACCGGACCGACGACCCGGACCGTCGGCGTCGTCCCGCGCACCCCCTCGTCCCGCTACTCCCAGTGGGATGCGGGCAGCGGCGACGTGCTGCGGACCGGTGAGGTCGCCGGCGGTATCGAGCTCACGCTGGCCCCCTACGAGGCAGCGGTGCTGGTCGTCGGCGACGACCTGCCCACTGAGCCCGTCGAAGCGCGTCCTTCGCCAAGGGCTTCTCTGAGCATGACGAAGGGCTCTGGGCCCAGGCAGCGTCGGCGGCCGCTGGACGGGCCGTGGCAGGTGGCCTTCGCCGACGAGGCCGCCGGCCCGGCCGACCTGCCGCACGTCTGGGAGGACCAGCCCGGACGCCGGCACTACTCGGGCGCCGCGACATACACCACCACCCTCGACCTGGAGGTGGTGCCCGACCGCGTGTTGATCGACTTCGGCGAGGCCGAATTGCGCGAGGGCGCCGCCGCCGAGCGCGGTCTGGTGGGGCCCTCCTACCGGGTCGGCGTACGCGGTCCGGTCGGGGAGGTGGCGCAGGTCCGGGTGAACTCGGTCGACTGCGGCCTGGCCTGGGCCCCGCCGTACCGGGTCGACATCACCGCCGCCGTCCGTCAGGGCGCCAACGAGATCGTCGTCACCGTCTGCAACACCGCGGCCAACGCCCTGGCTGTGGACGAGCCCATCCGGCGGCTCGCGGCCGAGAGCGAGGAGCGCTACGGGCGCCGGTTCCGGATGCAGGAGCTGGACAAGGCCATGGACACGGTGCGGTCCGGCCTGCTCGCCGTGCCGGCGCTGGTGCTGAGCGGCTAGCCACGGGACTTAGGCGCAGTGAGCGCCTCAACCAGGAAGGCCCAGGCCTCTGCCTGCATGCCGGGGTGGAAGGCGTGTCCGCCCGGGTAGAAGGACCCTCGATAGCGGGACGTGCCGGCGTGCCGACGGAGAAGATGCTCATGCGCCGCAGCCATACCGTCCGGCGAGAAGAGGTCGTCGTGCTCGGCGTACTGGACCAGGAACCGGGCCCGGCCCAACGCGGTCAGGTCCGGCAGGTCGCAGAGCGACCACAGGCCCGGGACGTGCAGCAGCCAGGAGTGGGTGTCGAGCTCGGCCGGGACCAGAGAGGCGAAGGTGGCCATCATGCACGTCACCACGGCCGCCGCGACCCGTGGATCGAGCGCGGCCAGCAGCAGGCTCCGACCGCCGCCGCCGGAGAACCCGAAGGTGCCGAGCCGGGTTGGGTCGACCCCCTCCGTGGCGGCCAACACCCGCAGGGCCACGAGGTCGTCGGTCACCACCGCACCGGCGAAGGTCTGACCCAGAGCGCCGGCCGCCTTGGCCAGGGTGTCCTCGTGCAGCCCGGAGGCCACGTCGAACCGCTCGTCCTCGGTCGGCTGCACCCCCTGCTGCCGCCACAGCGCCTCCTGGGCCGCCAGCCGGGCGGCCAGCCGCGGCGTCGGCGTGGACAGGTCGAACCGGCGACTGCCCCAGGAGAAGGCGTCGTGCACCAGGACCACGTGACCGGCCCGCGCCAGGTCGTTCGCCGGAGCCCGGCCGTACCAGCCCTCCCGCAGCTGGGCGGCCCGGGGCCGCGACCCGGGACCCAGATCGACGAGCTGCTCCCCACCGACCGAGCGCACCCCGCCGTGGCAGTGCAGTCCGAGTGCGCCTGGCAAGGCGCCCCGTACGCCCGCCGGGCGGAGCAGCCAGGCCCAGGTGTCCGGGCCGTAGCCGACCGACCAGCGCAGTCGGTGGATCGCGACACCGTCGTGCTGGTCGCTGCCCTCGTCGATCACCGTCGGCGGGTCGGGCGGCAGCTGCCGCAACCCGAGCACCCGGCCGAGCGCCGTGCCGGCCGCATCGATACCGACGTAGGGCTTCGCCGACCGCACCGCCGCGGGCCAGTCCTCGTAGCCGGCGATCGGGTTGGGACGGGAGTCCGGCGGTCCCTCCGCCGCGGTCAGCGAAGAGCCTCGGCGAGCTGCACCGGTCCCGCGCTGCCACGGATCTCGATCCGCGGGCGGAGGAAGATCGCGTGCCCCGGCGGGCGGTTGTTGAGCAGGTCCCACATCCGCTGCCAGGCGTGCCGACCGAGCTCGGTGACCGGGACCGACGCCGTGGTCAGCGGGGGGACGATATAGCGGGCGAAGGGGATGTCGTCGAAGCCGACGACGGACATCTTGGCGGGCACCTCGACGCCACGTTCGGTCAGGGCGCTCAACAGGCCCACGGCGACCAGGTCGTTGAACGCCAGCACGCCGGTGGCCGACGAGGCGAGAACCCGATCGGCGCTCTCGTACCCCTCGGCGAAGCTGACCCCGCAGGGAAAGATCTGGATGGCGACGTCCGGATGGTCGTCCTTGAAGTCCCGCAGGGCCGCCAGCCGGCGGGTGTTCGAGGCGCTCTGCGGCGCGCCGGCCAGGTACACCAGTGAGCGGTGACCATAGTCGTACAGCAGGCTGAGCAGGTCGCTCAGCGCGGTCTGGTAGTCGGCCGCCACCACCGGTGTGCTTGGTGACCCGGCGTCCCGGTTCACCAGTACGACCGGCTTGAGCTCCTCGAGCAGCGGCCGGAGATCCTTCTCGGCCATCCGCGGAGCGCAGAGCACGATGCCGTCGCAGCGCTTGCGGGTCTCGATGGCCAGGGTCCGCTCGTCGGCCACCGACTCCGCCGAGTCGGCGATCAGGATGTGGTAGCCGTCCCGGGCGGCGGCCCGGCTCAGTCCCCGCAGCACGCCGTGGAACGTCGGGTTCTCCAGATCGGGAACGACAACGGCGATGGTGCTGGTCTTGCCCAGCACGAGGCTGCGGGCCAACGGGCTGGCCGAGTAGTTGAGCTCCTCCGCCGCCGCCCGCACCCGCTCGGCCAGGGCATGATCGACGGAAGCGTTGCCGTTCATCACCCGGGACACGGTGGCCAGCGAGACGCCCGCCCGGGCCGCAACATCGGTGATCGTCGGCAGTCGTGTCGGTGGTTGAGCGGCCATCGTGCTTCGATCCCTTCTTCCGGCCGCCCATACTCAGGTCCATACGAGGCCTAGTGGTGACGACGAGCCGGTACGCCTATGGTGTACCAGTGTGAAAGCGTTTTCTAGTCCCCGCGTACTGATTGCGTCAGATCTTTCCGCATCTGGCGAGGATCAAAGGTGAATGCCGGCGGTTCTGGTTCGGTTTCCGCGCCGGCGCGCCTGGTCCTGGTCGGTGTCCGCGGGTTCGGTCAGGTCCATGCCGAACGCATCGCCCGGCTGACCGACCAGGGGCTGGTCGAGCTGGTCGCAGCCGTCGACCCCGGAGTCGTCCTGGACCCGCCGGTCATCTACGGCGCCCCCCTCTACGCCGACCTGGGGGATGCGCTGGCCGCCGTAGGTCCGGTGGACGTGGTGGTGATCGCGGCACCGCTCGGCGCCCACTTCACCCTGGCCCGAACCGCGCTGAGCGCGGGGGCGGATGTGTACCTGGAGAAGCCGCCGGTCACCTCGCTGGACGACTTCACCCAGCTGCTCGAGCTGGAGCGGGAGACCGGACGCGTCGTCCAGGTCGGCTTCCAGAGCCTCGGCTCGCAGGCGATCGAGATGCTGCGGACCGACGCCTTCGAGATCGGGCCGGTGGTCCGGGCCGGGGCCGTCGGGGCCTGGTCGCGGACCGTCGGCTACTGGACCCGCTCGTCCTGGTCCGGACGGCGCAGCCTCCGCGGCCAGGCCGTCGTGGACGGGGTGGCCACCAACGCTTTGGCGCACGCGGTGGTCACGGCCCTGGCCGTCGTCGGCTGCCGCGCGCTGGAGGACGTCCAGGCGGTGGAGACCGACCTGTACCGCGCCAGCGCCATCGACTGCGACGACACCTCAGCGGTGCGGGTCCGCACCACCTCCGGCCTCGACGTGACCTGCGCCCTCACGCTGTCAGCACCGGTCCAGCGGGAACCTGAGGTGCACGTCGAGGGTAGGAACGGCTCGGTGCGGTTCGGCTACACGACCGACCGGATCGAGGTCGACCGGGACGGCCGGTCGCAGAGCGAGGTCACCGGACGGACCGACCTGGTGGAGAACCTGTTGGCCCACCGCCGGGACGGGTCGCCCCTGCTGGTGCCGCTGGCCAGCACCGGCGCGTTCATGCGCGTGCTCGCTGCGATCGCCGCCGCCGAGGAGCCGATCCGGGTCGACCCACGGGCGGTCCGCTGGGAGGGCGAGGGATCGGACCGTCGGGCGATCGTGGACGACATCGAGACCTGGCTGGCCGAGGCCGTCACGACCGGCCGCACCTTCACCGAGCTGGGTGCGCCCTGGACCCACCGGGAGCGGGACCGGGTTCTCCTCCGGGCAGAGGTCGCCGGGGTCGAGGTGGCCCGCTACCGCGACGGCCGGGGCACCATCCCCACCTCCAGCCCGCGCCCGGTGCTGCATCCCGTGCGCAGCCTGGCCGGCGTGGTCCTGACCGCCCGTCACCCGGCCGACCACGACTGGCACGTCGGCATCGGCGTAGCGATCCCGGACGTGAACGGCTCGAGCTTCTGGGGCGGTGGGACCTACGTCCACGGTCAGGGTTACGTGCTGCTGGACAACCACGGCCAGATCGTCGGGTCCGCGCCGGAAGCGGAGGGCGACGGGTTCCGTCAGCGGCTGGACTGGCTGGGGCACGACGGCTCCACCGAGCTCCGCGAGGAGCGGTCGGTGCGCTGTGCCGGGTTGGACGAGCGGACCTGGCGGCTGACCGTCGAGTTCACGCTGAGTGCTGATGCGATGGCCACCCTGCACTCGCCCGGGAGCAAGGGGCGGGCCGGTGGTGGCTACGGCGGCTTCTTCTGGCGGTTCCCCGAGTGCGCGGACGTCGACGTCCATGCGGCCGACGCGCAGGGGGAGGACGACGTGCATGGCCACGTTGCGCCATGGCTGGCCTGGTCGGCGGACTTCGCAGCGGGACCGGGGGTGAGCGGACCGGCCACGGTCGTGGTCGCCGCCGCGGAGGCGGCCGCGGCCGGTGAGCCGTGGTTCGTGCGGGTCCGCGACTACCCCGGCCTGGGCTCGGCGCTGGCCTGGGACCGACCCGTGGTGCTGCAGCCCGGCGAGGTGCTGTCCCGACGCTTCGACATCGCGATCGCCGACGGCCGGCTCACCACGGCGCAGGCCGCCTCGCTGGCCGGAGAGCTGCTGGTGGGCCAGGACTGACATCGGGCTGTGTGAGCCCAGGTTCACGGCCCTTCGACAGGCTCAGGACCCATTCGACAGCTCGGGGTGCCCTACGCGGTGATCGCGTCCAGCTGGGTCACCACCACCTCGACCAGCTCGCGGTCGGCGCTGAGGCCGTCGGACAACGTGTCCAGGACGCCGGGGACCGCGGCCGAGCGATCCTCGGCGGCGGCCGCGGCCCGGGCGGCGTCGGCGCCGGGATCCTTGAGCGGCGCGCCGTGCCCCTGCAGGTGCAGCACCCAGGCGGCGAGGACGGTGGCACAGCCGAGGGGCATCCGGCCCTCGGCGCGCTCGGCGCGGAGGGCCGGGATGATCCGGACCGGCAGCTTGATCGACCCGTCCGGGGCGATCTGGCTGAGCTGGTGCCGCACCCGGACGTTGCCGAAGCGCTCGAGCAGCGCGGCCCGGTAGTCGGTCACCGCCGCGCCCTCCAGGATCAGGTGCCGGCTGGCCTCGTCCCAGAAGGTCTCCACCCATACCCGGCACCGCGAATCGCCGATGGCCTCGTCGATGGTGCGGTGCCCGCGGACGCTCCCCGCGTACGCGAGCAGGGAGTGCGAGCCGTTCAGCAGCCAGAGCTTGCGCTGCTCGTACGGGACCACGTCGTCCACCAATCGGGCGCCGGCCTCCTCCCAGCGCGGCCGTCCCGCCGGGAACCGGCCGGCGACCACCCACTCCGCGAACGGCTCGGTGGGCACGGGTGCGGCGTCCGCGTAACCCTGCGTGGTCGCGACGAGGTGGCGGTCCTCGTCGGTGGTGGCCGGGGTGATCCGATCCACCATCGAGGTGGCGAAGTCGACCTGCTCGCCGATCCAGCCGGGTAAGGAGTCGTCGACCGCGGTGGCCAGCTCGGTGACCACGATCGCGGTCACCTCGCCGTTCTCGGGGAGGTTGTCGCAGGACAGGATGGTGACCGGACCGGCGTCCGCCGCCCGGCGGGCCAGCAGCCCGGCGACGAGCTTGCCCGGCAGGCTGACCGTCGGTGCGGTCGGGTCACCGCGCAGGGCGGCGATGTCGCCGGCCACGGTGTCCCGGTCGGCGTCCAGGTGACCGTCCGGGCGACGGACGTAGCCGGCCTCGGTGACGGTGATCGTAACCACGGCGACCTCCGGCCGTCGGAGGTAGTCGAGGTAGGCCTCGTGGTCGGTCGAGGGATGCACCGCGACCAGGGACTCCAGCACCGCGAAGGAGTCGCCGTCGGCGCTCCGGGTGATCAGGGTGTACAGGCCGTCCTGGGGCGCCAGCTGCTCGGCCACGTCCGGGCGCCGACCGGTGAACGCCGCGATCCCCCACTCGCCCGCGTCGCCGGCGTTGGCGGTGTACCAGGCCTGATGCGCCCGGTGGAAGTTGCCGAGACCGAGATGGACCAGGCGCACCGGCGCCGCGGGCGGCAGCCCCCGCCCGGCGCGGCTGAGGCGCGGCGGATCGTCGGTCGAGAAATCGGTTTCAGCGGCCATTGCTCAATCTTGACGGGGCGGACCCAGCGGCCGCCACGGGGGTGTGCGCCCGAGGCGCCCGGCTGGTCGTCGTCCGCTGGCCCCGGCATAGGTTGAGGAACCATCGGATGGGGCAGCAACGGGAAGGCGCGGGCATGACGACAGCGGCCGTGATCGGGTGCGGGGACGTCTCCGTCGTCCATTTCGAGGCGATCGAGACTCTCGACGGCAGCGAGCTGGTGGCGGTCTGCGACGTCGACCCGGACACCGCCGCCCGGGCCGGCGAACGGTACGGCGTACCGAGCTTCGCCGGCCATTCCGAGCTGCTGACCGCGCTGCGGCCGGACGTCGTCCACATCGCCACCCCGCACGACCAGCACGTCCAGCCGGCGATCGACTGCCTGGCCGCCGGCGTCAATGTCGTCGTCGAGAAGCCGGTCGCGCACACCCCCGGCGAGGCGGAGCGCCTGGTGGCCGCGGCCGAGCAGCCCGGCGCACCCAAGATCGCCGTCTGCTACCAGAACCGCTACAACGCCACCAGCCAGGCCATCGTCGACCTGCTGGCCTCGGGCGAGCTCGGGTCGGTGATCGGCGGCTCGGCGACGGTCTGCTGGTCGCGCCGACCGGCGTACTACGAGTCCCGGCCCTGGCGCGGCCGACTGGAGCGCAGCGGGGGTGGCGTCCTGATCAACCAGGCCATCCACACCGTCGACCTCCTGCAGTGGCTGCTGGGTGAGGTCACCGACGTACGCGGCCGCGCCAGCCGGCTGGCCATCGACGGCATCGACGTCGAGGACACGGCGCAGATCGTGCTCGACCATCGTGGTGGCGCGCGATCGGTCTTCTTCGCCACCAACGCCAACGCCACCGACTCACCGGTCACCCTGGAGATCGTCACCGAGGGTGCCGAGCTCTTCCTCCGACGCGACCTCACGGTCCAGTACGCCGACGGCCGGGTCGAGGTCGTCCGGGAGCGACAGGCCGCCTCCGGCGGTCGGGCGTACTGGGGGATCTCGCACCGGCTCCTGATCGCCGACTTCTACGCCCGACTGGTCGAGCCGGAGCCGTTCTGGATCGGGCCCCGCGAGGCCGCGAAGTCGCTGGACATCCTGAGCCGGGTGTACGCCTCGGGCATCTGGACCGCGTCGTAGCCGGCTGCCGGCCGGTTCTGGTGCAGGTGCCGAAGATCTGCGGCCGTAGAAGTGCAGGAGGTTGCAGCGGGTCGGGTCGGAAGCGGGCCGTCGCTACCCGTCCCCTCCCTCGGCCGGCACGGTGCGGCCGTCCGGCTCACCCTGCCCGGACGCCGGCCGGCCACGCCGGAGCCGGTAGAGCACCTCGCCGGCGTGCGGTTCCACGAACGTGTCCGGGTCGGCCTGGAATGCGGCGATGTCGATGCTGGCCGGATCCCGGTAGTTCAGGTTGACCGAATGCACCACGTCCTCGGGGATGCCGGTCGCCAGGGTCACGGTCACCCGGTTCCGCTCCCCCCGCTCCGGGTCCCAGGTGCCCTGCCCGCGGAGGTGGGTCGAGTGGGCCAGGTCGCCCCAGGGCTGGCCGGCGAACCGCTCCCACTGGCCCACGAAGTAGTCCCGGTTGTGGTACCCGATCTCCAGGATGTGCGGGTGCATCACCGAGACCTCGGTGATGTGCGGGGCGTAGATGATCAGCTCGCCCCCGTCGGCCACGATCGGCTCGAGCTTGTAGAACCCCTTGGCCGCGGTCCAGATGTCCAGGTACTTCGTGGGCATGATCGACAGCACGCGGGGATAGGCCCGGTCGAGGTAGTTCACGTGGGTCTCGGCGCTGATCGCCGCGCAGGCGGCCCACGCGTCCTCCGGGGTCCCGAACGCGGCCGCGTGCAGGGTGTCGGTGCCCGAGGCGACCACCAGGCAGAGGGCGAGGCGCTCGGCCGGGACCATCGCGGACGCCTCGTTGATCAGCGCCCGGACCGGGGTCACGCCCTCGGTGCCGATCATCTCCGCACTGGTGATCAGGGCGCCGACCCAGTGCGACAGGTCGATCAGCTCCTGGCCGGAGACGCCCGGGAAGAAGTACTTGTTCCCCCCGGAGAAGCCGACCACCTCGTGCGGGAACACCGGGCCGACGACGATGGCCACGTCCGCCTCGGCGACGAGCCGGTTGATCCGGACGTCGACCGTCGTGTCGCGCATCCGGCCGCCGGTCAGCACGGCCATCCGGTCGGCGTCGATCGTGCCGAGGTGGACGAACGTCTCCGGCAGCCACGACTCGTGGTTGCGTACCGCCCAGCCCGGGTACGTCGACTCCACGTCGCCGGGCGGATAGCCGAGGTGCCGGCCGAGCTGGTCCTCGGTCATCCCCTGGTGGGTGCCGAGGGCGATCACCACCGTGACCTCCTTGGCCCGTCCGGCCAGGGCAGCGTGGAAGGCCCGCAGGATCAGCGGCAGCGGGCAGGTCCGGGTGCCGTCGGGCACCACCAGGCAGACCCGCTTGGCGTCGAGGTCCGCCTCCGCCAGGGCGCGGGTGACGAACTCCGCCACCGCCTCGGGACTCAGCCGCTCCCCCGCGCCGCCCACTCGCAGCGCGCGACCCGGATCACCGGGCTCGGTCCCGTAGCTCTCGTCCGCCCCGTTGCCTGTCATGTCTCGATCCTGACCGATCGCCCCCCGACTTGTCAGCGCCCGGGGCGGCTATAGCCTGCGGAGACGCTGACAAACCAGGTGGTGCCGCATGTGGACGCTCTCCGGATTCTCCGACGAGATCTCGCCCGACCCCCGGGAGCAGTGTGAGGTCGCCAGCGGACTGGGGCTGAGGTACCTCGAGATCCGCAGCGCCGGGAACGTCAACATCCTTGATCTCGACGCCGACCAGCTCGCCACGCTGCAGCAGACGCTGGACGAGTTCGGCCTGTCGGTGTCCAGCATCGGCTCGCCGATCGGCAAGATCGGAATCGACGAGGACTTCGAGCCCCACCTGGACCGGATGCGGCACGCCGCGGAGGTGGCGCACCGGTTCGCCGCTCCCTACATCCGGATCTTCTCGTTCTACATCCCCGAGGGCGACGACCCGGACCGCCACCGCGACGAGGTGCTGCGCCGGATGCGCGCCATCACCGAGGTCGCCGTGCAGAACGACGTGGTCCTGCTGCACGAGAACGAGAAGGACATCTACGGCGACATCCCCCGGCGGTGCCTGGACATCGTCACCGCGGTCGAGTCGCCCAGCCTGCGCCTGGCCTGGGATGCCGCCAACTTCGTCCAGGTCGGCGTCCGGCCCTTCACCGAGGGCTACGCCCTGCTCCGCCCGTACCTGGAGTACGTGCAGATCAAGGACGCCCGCCGCGCCGACGGCTCGGTCGTGGTGGCGGGTGCGGGTGACGGCGAGGTGGTGGAGACCATCCGCGCCCTCCGTGCCGACGGCTTCGACGGGTTCTTCTCCCTCGAGCCGCACCTGGCCGACTACAACGCCCGCGGCGGCTTCTCCGGCGCCGAGCTGTGGACCAGCGCCTGGAGGGCGTTCACCGACATCCTCAAGACCGAAGGGATCGAGTACGCATGACCGAGCCGTCTCAGCAATCGGGCGCCCGCCCGCAGGGCCGCGTCCGCTTCGTCCTGGTCGGGGCGGGGGTGATCGGGAAGCAGCACAGCCAGGTGATCGCCTCGCTGGCCGACCGGATCGAGCTGGTCGCCGTGGTCGACGTCCACGCCGACCGCGCCGAGCCGCTCGCGGCCGAGCACGGGGCCGCCACGTTTTCCAGCCTGACCGAAGCGCTGGCCACCGTGGAGACCGACGCGGTGAGTGTCTGCACGCCGACCGGCACCCACGGCCCGCTGGCCATCGAGGCCCTGCGGGCCGGCCGTCACGTGCTCATCGAGAAGCCGGCCGAGGTCACGGTGGAGCGGACGGACGAGATCATCGCCGCGCAGCGCGAGGCCGGCACCCTGGTGTCGGTCATCTCCCAGCACCGGTTCGACCCGTCCACCGAGATCGCGGTGGCGGCGATCGTGCGGGGCGAGCTGGGCCGGCTGACCTCGGGCATCGCCGCCATCGACTGGTGGCGGGGACAGAACTACTACGACTCCGGGGAGTGGCGGGGCACCTGGGACCTGGACGGCGGCGGCGCCCTGATGAACCAGGGCGTGCACACCGTCGACCTCATGGTCGCCACTCTGGGCCGGCCGGTCGAGGTCTTCGCCTACACCGGGACCCTGGCCCACCACCGGATCGAGGTCGAGGACGTCGCGGTCGGCGTGGTCCGGTTCGAGAACGGTGCCCTCGGTGTGCTGCACGCGACCACCGCCGCCTACCCCGGCCTGAGCGCCCGGCTGCAGGTGCACGGCGACCGGGGCTCGGTGGTCATCGACAACGACGAGCTGGCCTTCATCCACGTCACCCCGCCCGGGAGCGAGGGCGAGGAGAGGGCGTACGGATCGCTCGGATCCTCGGAGAACCAGGTCGCGGACTACGTCACCGAGCCGGAGTCCGCCGCCGCCGGCACCGGCAGCGATCCGGCCGCGCTGGGCACGGACGCGCACCGGCGCCAGTACGAGAACTTCCTGGCCGCGCTGGCCGGCGAGGAGACGCTGCGCGTCGACCTGCAGACCAACCGGCAGGCGATCGCGATCATCACCGGCGCGTACGAGTCGGCGCGTACGGGTCGTCCGGTGAGGCTGGTATGAGCGCTCCGCGGATCGCCGTCAACGCGCTGCCCTACTGGAGCCGCGACGGCAAGTCGAAGGAGGTCTTCGCCCGGGCCTTAGCCGACTTCGCGGCCATCGGGTACGCGGCGGTCAAGGCGGACGTGCCGGACGGGATGTCGCCGGCGGAGTACCTGGACTGGATCGGCGGCTACGGGCTCGCGCCGTCGGTGAGCCTGTTCAGCTCGGCGTTCGACGAGACCGTCGACATCTCCGCGGAGGTCGAGCGCGCCAAGGCGTTCGCCGCCGTCCAGCTGGAGCTGGGACTCGACCGGACCATGGTCTCCTCGCTGTGGGTGGAGGCCCGCCGGAGCCGGCCGGCCGTCGGCGCCGACTTCCGTCCCGACCGGCTGGCGCGGGCCATCGAGAGCTGCGGCATCGTCTGCCAGGCCCTGCGGTCGGAAGGCCTGCGCCCGCTGCACCACTCCCACGTCGGCGGGGTCTTCGAGACCGAGGCGGAGATCTCCACCCTGCTCGACCAGCTCGGCCCCGACGTGATCGGGATCGGACCGGACACCGGTCACCTGCGCTGGGCCGGCACCGAGCCCGGTCCCTTCATCGCCCGGTACGCCGACCGGATCGGGGCCATCCACCTCAAGGACTGCTTGCCCGACTACCTCGACCCGGCCGCGGCCGGCGACCTGGACTACGGCGAGCTGAGCCACAGCCGGCGCCTCTGGTGCGAACCGGGCCTCGGCGTGGTCGACTTCGATGCCGTGCTGGCCGCCATGCCGGACGACTACGACGGCGACTTCATGATCGAGATCGACGTCCCGAGCGTGGACTCGTACTTCGAGTCGCACCGGATCGCCTACGAGTGGGCCGAGGCCCACCTCCCGGTCCAGGACGGGTCCTGAGCCCTCAGCCTGAGGGTTTCGCACCGAAGGTCACAAACGCGGACGGAGGGATGCGGCAGTCCTGCGCCCTGCTCAGGTCAGACGAAAAGGGGCTCCATCCCCCAGGCTTCCTCCAGCCGGGCCATGGCGTCCTCGCCGGGCCGGTCGGTGAACCGGTGCGCGGCGTCCAGCACCTTGGGCAGCACGTGGATGTCGCCCACGGTGTTCAGGAAGACGCCGGGCCGGCCGAGCACCCACGCGACCGCCGTGTCGATGGCGTCCTGGTCGGTCAGCGGCTCGTACCAGGTGGCGGCGTGGCGCTCTCCGTCGTCGGTCCACGGCGCCCGGGTGATCGACTTGATGGTCTGTACGGCCACCCCGCGCTCCTCGCAGACCGCGAGCAGCTCCTCGAAGTCGCTCAGGTAGTCGGCGTTGCGGGTCATCGGGTAGTTGTACGGCAGCAGCACCGAGGCGAAGTCGTACTCCTCCAGTGACCGCCGGTGCTGCCGGGCCACGGTGACGCCATGACCGGTGACCCCGATGTCGCGAACCAGTCCCTCGTCCTTGGCCCGCACCGCCGCCTCCAGCGCCCCACCGGGGGCGTAGGCCGTCTGCCAGTCGACCTCGTCCACCAGGTTGTGCAGCTGCAGCAGGTCGACGTGGTCGGTCCGGAGCAGCTCCAGCGACCGCTTGATCTCCGCGTACGCCGCGTCGGCGGTCCGCTCCCCGGTCTTGGTGGCCAGATAGAGCTCGTCGCGGTGCTGCTCCACCCACGGTCCGAGCCGGAGCTCGGCGTCACCGTAGCTGGCCGCGACGTCGATGTGGTTCACCCCGGATGCGGTGACCACCTCCATGGTGGCGTCGGCCTCGTCCTGGGTGACCGCGGAGAGCGCCGCCGCGCCGAAGATTACCCTGGTGCTCTGATGACCGGTGCGGCCGAACGGTTGCGTGGGAATCATGGACTCATTGTGCTCCTGCCCCCCTCGGGCAGCGCCAGCCCCGCCACCAGACCCGCCGCCGCGGCCGCCGCGCCGGCCGCGGCGAGGACCTCCTGCTGGGTCGTGCCCAGCCGGGCCGCCGCCGCGGCCACCGAGTCGAACT
>DATHBQ010000269.1:0-11429 GCA_035296105.1 Propionibacteriaceae bacterium
GGAGGACGGGACGGCTCCGGGGTACCGGGCGGTGGCGGCGTTCTTCGGCGGCCTGGGGCTCGGGCTCGACCTGTGCCGGCAGACGCCGGCCAGCCTGCGGGCGGTCAACCGCTGGCTGATGGCGTACAAGGAGTTCCGGCCGCTGTTGCACCAGGGCCGGACGGTGCGGCTCGACACCGGTGCGCCCGGTGTGATCGCCCACGGGGTGGTCTCCCAGAAGCGCGACGAGGCCCTTTTCGCGCTGGTCTGGCGGGACCGGTCGTCGGCGCGGGTGCGCCTGGACGGGCTCGCCCCCGCCGCGACCTACCGGCTGGAGGTGGCCGGGCCACGACCGACCGAGTCGCTGGGCTGGGCAACGGGCGACGAGGCCCCGCGGTCGACCGGACAGGCCCTGGCGACGGCGGGACTGGTGCTGCCGGAGGGCCGGCGCGGGTCGGCGCTCCTGCTGCACCTGACGGCGGTCTAGAGGTTCTCCTCGGCCCGCACGGCGGCTTGCTCGGCGGCGGCCGCGGCGCGACGCAGCTCGGTGTAGTGCTTGCGTGCCGCCCGCGCCTCTTCTCGGGCCTCCCGCTCGGCGTTCTCGGTGTCGCGCAGCTCACGGCGTAGGTCCTCGACCCGGTCGGCAAGGTCGTCGGCCCGGGTGGTGGCCTCGTCGGCCGCCGCCTCGGCCTCCTCTGCGGCGGCCCGAGCCGCATCGGCCGTGGTGCGGGCCTGGCGGGCGGCCTCGCGGGCCTCGGTGTCGTCCTCGTCCTCCGCCTCGTCGGGCTCCAGGTCAGGCACGACCGTCAGGTTCGGCTTGGCCTTCTTCTTCTTCGCCGGCATGGAGGCGGCCAGCGCTAAGCCGAGGTCGTCCGGGCCGAACCCCCCGTAGGCGACGGCCGAGGCGAGCCGGCCGGCCTGGACCTGCTCGGCGATGGCCGGATCCCCGAGGGCCGCCTGGAGGCTCTGGCTGACCTCCTGGATGGCCCCGTCGGGCGGGGGATAGCCCCGGTCGCGGCCGAGCTCGCCGGCCCGCTTGGCCAGGGTGTCGATCATCGTGCGGCGGTCCCGGGACAGCCTGCGGAGCGTGTCCCCGTCCATCGCCTGCTGGGCCTCGTGCAGAGCGGCACCCAGCCCGACCAGCTCGGCGACCCGGTCGGGCTCGGCGCGGGCGACCAGGTTGACCAGCCAGGCGCTGCGGGTCGGCTTGCGCAGCGCGGTGATCTGCTTGGCCAGCGCCTTGTCGCCCGCCTCCTTGGCCCGCTCGGCCAGTGCGGTGCGCGCCGCCATGAAGTCGTCCGGGTTGGCGGCGTAGAGCTCATCTGCGGCCTCGTCGAGGTCCATGGTCAGCCGAAGGTCAGGGTCGCGTTGTCGATCAGTCGGGTCTGCCCGACCCGGGCCGCGACGGCGAAGATCGCCCTCCCGGTGTGGTCGTCGGCCACCTCGACGAACGTCGCGGGGTGGACGAGTGTCGCGTAGTCCAACCCGAACGCCGGGTCGTCGCCGGCCCGGTCCAGCACCTCGTACGCCGCGGCGCGCGCGGCCGGCACGGACGACTGGGTGCCGGCCTTCTCGAGGGCGGCGGAGAGGTTGCGGGCCAGGATCCGCTCGGTGGGACTGAGGTAGACGTTACGGCTGGACAGCGCGAGTCCGTCCTCGTCGCGGACGATCGGCGCCCCGAGCACCTCGATGTCCAGGTTGAGGTCGGTGACCATGCGCTGGATGCAGGCCAGCTGCTGGGCGTCCTTCTGGCCGAAAACGGCCAGGGCCGGGTTGACGATGTGGAAGAGCTTGAGCACGACGGTGAGGACGCCGTCGAAGTGCCCGGGCCGGGTCGCGCCCTCCAGCACCTGGCCGAGCGCGCCGGCCGAGACGGTCACCTGGCGGTCCGCGGCGTACAGGTCGGACGCCTGCGGGGCGAGGACGACGTCGACGCCCTCCGCCTCACACACGGCCAGGTCGTCGGCCAACGGGCGAGGGTAGCGGGCGAAGTCCTCACCGGCGCCGAACTGCAGGGGGTTGACGAAGATGCTGACCACGACCCGCTCGGCCCGGGCACGGGCCAGCCGGATCAGCGAGCGGTGCCCCTCGTGCAGAGCGCCCATGGTGGGGACCAGTGCGACCGGCGGATCGGTTCGCCCGGCACTGGCGCCGGATCGGACCTGCCGGGCGGCCGCAGTGTACTCGGCCAGGCTGGCCGCGACCTTCATGGTCGCGTGGTCGGCTCGGAGGTGAAGGTGTGCTCGGCCGTCGGGAAGGCGCCGCGGCGGACCTCGTCGACGAAGGCTGCGGCCGCGTCGCCGATCACCTGGGCCAGGTTGGCGTACTGCTTGACGAAGCGTTGCATCTTGTCCTGACGCAGCCCGACCATGTCCTGCCACACCAGTACCTGGGCGTCGCAGTCGGGCCCGGCACCGATGCCGACGGTGGGGATCTCCAGCTCGGCGGTGACCTGCTCGGCCAGCTCCCCCGGCACCATCTCCAGCACCACACCGAAGGCGCCGGCGTCGGCGACAGCGTGGGCGTCCTCGAGCAACCGCTTGGCGTCGTCGCCGCGGCCCTGCACCCGGTAGCCGCCGAGCTGATGCTCGCTCTGCGGGGTGAAGCCGATGTGGCCCATCACCGGGATGCCGGCGTCGGTGACCTTGCGGATCTGGTCGGCGACGCGGACGCCGCCCTCGAACTTCACCGCGTGGCAGCCGCCCTCCTTCATGAAGCGGATGGCGGTCTCCAGGGCCTGCGAGGGGCCGTCCTCGTAGGAGCCGAACGGCAGGTCGCCGACGACGAACGCCCGCTTGGTCGACTTGACCACCGCCCGGACGAGGGGGAGCAGTTCGTCCACGGTGACGGGCAGCGTGGTCTCGTAACCGTAGACGTTGTTGGCGGCGGAGTCACCCACCAGCAGCGCCCACACCCCAGCCTGGTCGAACAGCGCCGCCGTGTACTGGTCGTAGCTGGTGAGCATGGCCCACCGCTCCCGCCGGCGCTTGGCCGCGTGGAAGTCCGTGACACGGATCCGCCGCACGGGATCGGTCGATACCACGCTCAAGAACCTACTACCGGGATCGTGAAGCATCGTGCGCCGACTACGGCGCAGGATCCTTCACGATCCGAGGAGTTCGCGATCTGGCACTCCTCTGCAGGTCGGGCAACGACGAAACGGCAGGTCGAAGCCTCGACGGCTCAGCACCAGATAGACCTGGAAGGCAACGGCGCAGGGCCGGGCGGTGACGTCGAACCAGCCGAATCGCAAGGTCAGCTCCTCATGCAGGACGTGCAGGTTGTCGCGGTTCATGTCGCGGAAGCGGCCGATTCCCACGTGGCCGTCCTGACCGTCCAGCTCGACCAGAAGGTCGAACTCCTCGTAGCGGACGTCGCGAATGTAGGGCAGGCCGGTCCGTGAGGTCTGGCGGCCACCGCGCGGCAGACCATGAGGTCGCTCGACGTCTCGCAGGTAGCGGAGCTCGAGCGGAGTTTCAGCTCCCTGGTGAACATCGGCGAGCATGCCGAGGAGCAGGTCACGGTGAGCGTGCCGCGATCGCTGGTCGAGGGCGCGGCGCAACCGATCCGGTGTGGTGAGCCGTCGCTGCACGGCCGTCGTCACCAGACCGACCACGTCGGCCGGACCCCTCGCGTTGGCCAGGTCGAGAACCGTGTCCTCGACGCTCAGCCCGGGTGGCGAGCCGAGGGACCGTCCGGAACGGGCTCCGGGACGTTCGCGCTGGAAGTGCCAATGGTCGCGGGATCGAATCAGCTTGTCGGCGGGAACCAGGACGTCGAGAGGGTCGGGTGGGACCGATCGCAGCTTGTGCCGATATCCGGACGCCTCCGGGCCCAGCCGTGCCCGCGTCCCGCCGAGAAGGACTCCTCCCCACGCCAGCGACTCCCAGGACGGCGTCAGAGGATGGGTGAGATAGAGGCCGTTGCCGAGTCGCTGCCAGGTCCCGGACGCGACGAGCCGGGCGGCCACCTTGTCACTGAGGTCGTGACCAAGGGTCTGCTCGCGGCTGAGCACGCCGGACTGGCACTCGGCCAGTCGCTGCAGCTCGGGCGGTAGCGATCGGCGCCGGTGCACGTCGGAAGGTTGCGGATCGCGTCCTCGATCAGCCGGCCGCCGAGGAATCTGTGGACGACGCATTGGGCCCTGAGCCAGCTCGTGGACAGCAGATCGTGAAGGATGCTGCGCCGACTACGGCACAGGATCCTTCACGATCTCCTCAGAGGCGGGAGAGGACCAGGGCGGAGCGGGTGCGCAGCACGCCGGGGTGGTTGCGGATGACGCCGAGGATCTTCTCGAAGTGGGCGGTGTCGGAGGCGCGCACCCGGAGGATGCCGTCCGCCTCGCCGGTGACGGTGTAGGCCTCGACCACCTCGGGGATGTTGCGGACCAGCTCGCGCATTCGGTCCGGCGGCACCCGACCCTCGCAGTAGAGCTCGACGAACGCGTCGATGGTCCAGCCGAGGGCGGCGGCCTCGACCTCGGCGGTGAAGCGGCGGATCACCCGCTCGGAGCGCAGCCGGTCGACCCGTCGCTTGGTGGCGGCGGTGGACAGCCCGATACGCTGGCCGAGGGATGCGAAGCTCTCCCGGCCGTTGTCGATCAGGTGCGCAAGGATCTTGTGATCTATCTCGTCAAGACGCCACAAAGTATCCTCGATTCCGTGCAAACGACCGTCACTATTGCGTTGGCGGCACCATACCCTGTAACTGTGACCATCACTATGCCCGGTCGCGCGGCGTTCGCGCTGCGGCGCTCCCGGCCGCGGCACTTCCTGATGTGCCCACCCACCTACTTCGACGTTCGTTACGCCATCAACCCGTGGATGGATCCGGGCATCCCGGTCGACCGCCCGCTCGCCATGGCGCAGTGGTCCGCGCTGGTCGAGGCGTACGGGGCGGCCGGTCACCAGGTCGACCTGCTGGACCCGGTCCCCGGACTCCCGGACATGGTCTACGCCGCCAACGGCGCGTTCGCCCTGGACGGCATCGTGCTGCCCGCCCGGTTCGCGTACGCCGAGCGGGCCCCGGAGGCGGCCGCGCACGCCGACTGGCACCGGCGCAACGGCACCGGCTACGCCCAGCCCACCATCGCCGAGCCGGCCGCGACCAACGAGGCCGAGGGCGACTTCGCCGTCCTGGCTGATCGGCTCCTGGCCGGTTACGGCTTCCGCACCAGCCGCGCGGCCCACGGCGAGCTGGCCGCCCTGACCGGCCGCGAGGTGATCAGCCTGGAGCTGGTCGACCCCCGGCTCTACCACCTCGACGTCGCGCTGACGGTGCTGGACGACGAGCGGGACCACATCGCCTACTACCCGGACGCCTTCAGCCCCGACAGCCAGCGGCTGCTGGCCGACTGCTTCCCCGACGCCATCCTGGCCACCGCAGCCGACGCGTACGCCTTCGGCCTGAACTGCGTCAGCGACGGCCGCAACGTCTTCGTCCCGGCCGGGGCGGCGTACCTGCGCACCCAGATCGCCGCGGCGGGATATCGCCCGGTATCGATCGACCTCAGCGAGCTGGTCAAGGGCGGCGGCAGCGTGAAGTGCTGCACCCAAGAGATCAGATCCCCCAAGGAGCCCCGATGACGATCATGGACGACATCTCCACCCGCACCGAGGCCGTCCTGCGGGCCGAGTCCAGCCGCGTCGCGCACAACTACCACCCACTGGACGTGGTGGTGGCCACCGGCGCCGGCGCGGTGCTGACCGATGTCGACGGCACCGAGTACCTGGACTTCCTGGCCGCGTACTCCGCGACGAACTTCGGCCACGGCCACCCGGCCCTGGTCGCCGCGGCCCGCCAGCAGCTGGACCGGGTCACCCTGACCTCGCGTGCCTTCCACCACGACCAGTTGGCCGCCTTCGCCGACGGGCTGGCCCGCCTGGTCGGAAAGGACATGGTGCTGCCGATGAACACCGGCGCCGAGGCGGTCGAGTCGGCGATCAAGGTCGCCCGGGCCTGGGGCTACCTGGTCAAGGGGGTGCCGGACGGGCAGGCGAAGATCATCGTGGCCGTCGGCAACTTCCACGGCCGCACCACCACGATCGTCAGCTTCTCCGACGACCCGCTGGCCCATGATCACTTCGGTCCGTACACACCGGGCTTCCTGACTGTCCCGTACGGCGACCTGGACGCGCTGGCCGCGGCGATGACCCCGGACGTGGTGGCGGTCCTGCTGGAGCCGATCCAGGGTGAGGCCGGCGTCCGCATCCCGCCGCCGGGCTACCTGGCCGGCGTACGCGCCCTCACCCAGGAGCACCGGGCGCTGTTCATCGCCGACGAGATCCAGTCGGGTCTGGGCCGGACCGGCCGCACTCTGGCCTGCGAGCACGAGGACGTCGTCGCCGATGTCTACCTGCTCGGCAAGGCGCTGGGCGGGGGGATCGTGCCGGTGTCCGCCGTCGTCGCCGACGCCGACGTGCTCGGCGTGCTGCGGCCCGGCACCCACGGCAGCACCTTCGGCGGCAACCCGCTGGCCTGCGCCGTCGGCCGGACCGTCGTCGACCTGCTGGCCACCGGCGACTACCAGCGCCGAGCCACGCTGCTCGGCGCCCACCTGCGGGAGCGCCTGGACGGGCTGCTCGGCCGCGGGGTGGTCGGCGTACGGTCCCGCGGCCTCTGGGCCGGGGTGGACATCGATCCCGCCCTCGGCAGCGGCCGCGACCTGTGCGAGGCCCTGGCGCGCCGCCGGGTGCTGGTCAAGGACACCCACGGCTCGACCATCCGGCTGGCCCCGCCGATCGTGATCACCGGAGCCCAGCTCGACCACGGCCTCGACCAGCTGGAGCTGGCCCTGGGCGACCTCGCCTGACCACCCCTAACGTTGGCCCGGTGAGCGATCGCGAAGCCGACGCCGACCGGCTCTCGGCGGCGGCCCTGCAAGCCGGCGACCCGACCGGCTGGTTCGAGCCGCTGTACGCCGAGGCCGCGCAGGGTCGGGCGGTCATTCCCTGGGACCGGGGTGGCCCGCATCCGCTGCTGGTCGAGTGGGCCGAGACCCGGACGGCGCCCGCGCCGGGTGGACGGGCCCTGGTCGTCGGATCGGGCCCGGGCTCGGACGCGGCGTTCCTGGCCGGGCTGGGCTGGGCGGTCACCGGGTTCGACGTCGCGCCCTCGGCGGTCGCGGCCGCCCAGCACCGCTTCGCCGACGCCGGCGTCGACTTCCAGGTCGCGGACGTGCTCGACCCGCCCGCCGACTGGAGCGGGACGTACGACCTGGTGCTGGAGAGCTACACCGTGCAGGCGCTGCCGGTCGAGCTGCGGCCGACCGTGATCAGCCGGGTCCGCGGCTTCGTCGCCCCGGGCGGAACGTTGCTGGTCCTGGCCGCGGCCGAGGACGCCCACAACGAGGCCGGCCCGCCGTGGCCGCTGACCCGCGGCGAGATCGAGTCGTTCGCCGGGGACGGGTTGGCCGTGGTGCAGATCGAGGAGCTGGGGACCGCTGACGCCCGCCGCTGGCGAGCGGAGTTCCGCCGCTCGTAAGCCGAGCTACCCCGTGCTGTCGGCGCCGCTGTCCCGGCGTACGTCGGCCCAGGCGTCCTTGGCCTCGCCGATCGCCTGCTCGACCTTGCCGCCGACCTGGTCCCGGGCGCCTCCGGCCTGCAGGCTGTGGTCGTCGGTCGCGTCGCCCACGCCCTCCTTGACCTCGCCCTTCAGCTCGTCGGTCTTGCCTTCGATCTTGTCGTCCCGACCGCCCATAGCCTCGTCCCTCCTCGGACGGGCGCCTGAAGGTGATCAGGCGCCTCAACTATGATCTTTTGCTAATACATGCCGCAGCTATGCCGTAGCCCAAGTTAGAGCACAGGGTTTACGGTGTAAACACCGGAGAGGGGCTGGTTAGGGCAGGCTCCATCTCCCAACGCGTGGCGGAGAGCGGGTGGCGATGACCGAGGACATGGCCGGTGGGCCTCCTAGGGGAGCGCTCGAGGCTGACGTGCCGACGCTGGTGCCAGGAACGAGCGACCGCTCGGGGCCGGGCCCGGGTCCCAACCGTCGGCTACTCGGTCGTGACCAGATCCTGCGTGAGGCCGTCCGGCTCATCGACGAGGAGGGCCGGGACCGGCTGACCATGCGCCGGCTGGGCAGCGAGCTCGGGGTGGAGGCGATGGCCCTCTACCGCTACATCCCCGGTCGCGAGCAGCTGTTGGACGGCGTCGTCGAGTACATCATGAACGAGCTGTACCAGCAGACGATGACCCAGGAGCTGCCCGGCTCCTGGCAGGAGTACCTGCAGCAGATGGCCCACGGTGTCCGCGACATCGCCGTCGCCCACCCGCGGGTGTTTCCGCTGGTCGCCACCCGTCCGCCGGCCGCTCCCTGGCTGCGGCCGCCGCTGCGCAGCCTCCGGTGGGTCGAGGGCTTCCTGTCCTCGCTCCAGCGGTTCGGCTTCACCGACATCAAGAGCGTGGGTATCTACCGGTCGTTCTCGACATTCCTGCTCGGCCACCTGCTGCTCGAGTCGGCGACCCTCGACCTCGGCGCCGAGGACGAGCTCGACGACGACATCGAGTTCTTCGAGACCAACGACCTGTCCCGGTACCCCCGGCTGATGGCGCTGCAGGACCAGCTGCGCTCCGACGGGCATGGCACCGAGTTCGAGGACGCACTCGAGGATCTGCTGGATCGGATCGAGCTCGTCTTCGACTGAGGTCGTTCACCTGGCGTTCACCTTCGGGCTTAACCTGTAGCCCATGACCGCGCGAGCCGCGCGGCAGGACGCCGTGGCCGACGCCGGTCCGGCCGACGGCCGCAACGAGACGCTCGACGAGCGGATGGACCGCAACTGGAACGAGATGCTCCAGGAGCTGCGCGTCACCCAGACCGGGACCCAGATCCTCACCGGCTTCCTGCTGGCCATCGCCTTCCAGAACCGGTTCAGCGAGCTCGACCGGTTCCAGCACGGGATCTACCTGGTACTGGTGCTGGTCGCGGTGCTGACCACGATCCTCGGGCTGGCTCCGGTCAACCTGCACCGGATGCTGTTCCGGCAGCACGCCAAGAAGCTGGTCGTCGACGTGGCGCACATCTTGCTCCGGCTCACCCTCGGCGGCGTCGGCTTGGTCCTGGTCGGCACGGTGCTGCTGATCTTCGACGTCGTGCTGGACCGGCGCAGCGCGGTGATTGCCGCCGTGGCGACGGGGGTAGTGGTGACGGCGATCGCGGTCCTGCCGCACGTGCTGCGGCGAGTCCGACCGCGGGACGAGGACGGCAGGAAGGTCTAGCGATGGCCGGCAAGAAGAAGCCCGGACCGAGCATCAAGGACGACAAGGTGTACTCCGAGCTCCGGTCGGAGGGCGCAGCGGGGTCGTACGACGACTGGACGGTGGATGAGCTGCGCAAGCGTGCGAAGGAGCTCGGATTGTCGGGCTACTCCGGCAAGAAGAAGTCCGCCCTGGTCGCCATGCTGCGCAACCACTGAGTCCCCGAGGAAGACCGATCAGACCACCGGCTGACGGCGCCCGGCGATCACCGGGTGTCCGGGCCGCTCCAGCACGTCGATGATGAAGTCCTGGTCGTCGTGCTGCACGACGTGCCGCCAGCCGAGCGGCTCCAGGCCGGAGACGACCTCCTCCTGCACCTGCTCGCCGCTGACGTACGCGTCCTGCGGGTGGTGGCGCCAGTGCACGGCGACCAGCTCCCCGCCCTCGGCGGATGCGGCATGCAGCACCTCGATGCTGGACCGGCGGGCCGGCTCGGGCAGGTAGTAGGCGAACTCGCTGACCACGATGAGATCGAACGGCTCGGTGTCCTCAGGCGGGCGCTGGGGGAGGGGCAGCTGCATCACGTCGACGTTCTTGATCGAGCTGCAGCGGCGTCGGCTCAGGTGCACCGCCTGTGCGGAGGCGTCGGACGCGAGCACCCATTTGGCCCGATCCGCCACCCGTGCCGCCAGCTCACCGACCCCACAGGCGGGGTCCCAGGCGGCCTCGTACGTCGGCTTGGTCAAGCAGTTGAGGATCAGACCGATCTTGCGTTGCTCGTAGAAGCTGGAGCGCACGTGGAACGGGTCGGGATCGGCTGCGTAGAGCGCATCGAAATCCGGAACCCTGACCACCGCGGCCTCAACTCCTTCCGCCCGGTCCCCCGGATCGGTGGGTTCACGTCAACGAACGCACCGACTGTCGTCGGTCGGGAACAGACTAAGCGGCATGCCCAACTCCGGCACCTACCTGTTTCACAGTCCCTACTCAGACCCCGGACGGCACGCCGACCGGGTCCGGGCAGTGCCGGGCAACGCCGCCGGCCGGCGACGCGGACGCCGAGGACGAGCTGTACACCTGGTACCGGGCCGACGACCGGCTGCATCCCGGCGACTCGGTGCTGCAGACCTCGCCGGACGAACGAGCCGGTCCAGGTGTCGCTGCGCCGGTTGTCCTGGCCGCCCCGGTCGTCCGGAGGGCGGGCGCCGGTGGGAAACTGGCGGCCCACGGATCCCAGCGACAAGGAGGACGCATGACCGAGTCCAGCTTCGGTGGCGACAACGACGTGACAGCCGGCGCGACGGTCGAGAGCAGTGAGACGGCAGACTCCGCGGCCGACCGGGAGGCGGGGTTCGACGACTCCGTGAGCAGCGCGTCCGGCACCGTCACCGACGACGACGCGCTGGTGGCGAGTGCTCCGAACGACTCGGCCGCGGACGAGACCGCTCTCGATTCGGCCCGCGACACCTCCTACGACGCGGACCTGGCGGCCGGCCAGGGCGACTGAGGGCCTGACTCCGCCGTAAGTCCCGAACAGACGGCTGCGCCCTCCCCACCGCGGTGGGAAGGGCGCGGGTCGACGTTAGTTCCTGAACCGACTAGCTCGAGACGCCGCCCGTGACGTCACCACGCCAGGCGCCGGTCTCGCCGCCACGGCTCTCGATGAAGCGCTTGAACTCCTCGGCGGACTTGTCCACCTGGCGCTGGTCGACGTTCAGGGCGGAGCCGGCCTTCTCGACCAGGCCCTCGGGCTCCCAGTCCAGCGAGATGTTCACCCGGGTGGAGCTGGCCCCCAGCGGCTCGAAGGTGACCCGACCGCTGTGCCCACCGGTGTCACCACCGATGCTGCGCCAGGCGATCACCTGGTCGGGAGTCTGGTCGACGATCTCGGTGTCGAACTCCCGAGTCACGCCGCCGACCTTGACAACCCAATGGTTGTGCGCGTCGGTGGTCTGCGTGATCGACTCGACCCCGTCCATGAACTGCGGAAACGACTCGAACTGGGTCCACTGGTTGTAGGCCGTGCTGACCGGGACGTCGACATCGACGCTCTTCTGCACCTCAGCCATTCGTCTTCCTCCTAGGTTGTGAGAAATCTTCCGCAAAAAACGCTACCCGGGGCCGCTGGGCGCGCCAACGAGCGGGTCCAGTACCCCACGAGAGGTTTCTGGCGCCTTCCTTCGGCTGGATGCAGGGACTGACCACCTCGTCCGGGTGTGTGTTCGCACTTCGCGCTACTTCGGGCTGGTT
>DATHBQ010000270.1:0-8042 GCA_035296105.1 Propionibacteriaceae bacterium
CGGTCCGGAGAGCATGCGCTCACCCGCGATCTGGCACCTGACGTTCCCCGGCTGCGACGGCGATGCGCTGCTGATGCTGCTCGACGCCGGCGGCGTCGAGTGCTCCACCGGATCGGCATGCAGCGCCGGGGTCCCACAGGCCAGCCACGTGCTGCTCGCCATGGGCCGCGACGAGACAGCGGCCTCCGGCTCGCTGCGGATCAGCCTGGGACACAGCTCCACCCCGGCCGACGTGGAAGCCTTCGCCGCCGCCATCGGGCCGGCGGTGACAAGGGCTCGTGCCGCCGGCACCACCCCGGTGCGGAAGGCCGGCTGAGATGCGGGTACTGGCCGCCATGTCCGGTGGCGTCGACTCGGCGGTCGCTGCCGCCCGCGCCGTCGAGGCGGGCCACGACGTCACCGGCGTGCACCTCGCGCTGTCGCGCAACCCGCAGGCGACCCGCTCCGGCGCACGCGGGTGCTGCACGGTGGAGGACGCCGCGGACGCCCGGCGCGCCGCCGACGTGCTGGGCATCCCGTTCTACGTCTGGGACCTGTCGGACCGGTTCGCCGCCGACGTGGTCGAGGACTTCGTGGCCGAGTACGCCGCCGGCCGGACCCCCAACCCATGCGTGCGCTGCAACGAGAAGATCAAGTTCGCGGCGGTGCTCGACCGGGCCCGGGCGCTGGGCTTCGACGCCGTGTGCACCGGCCACTACGCGCGGCTGGTGGAGACGCCGGCCGGCGTGGAGCTGCACCGTGCGGTCGACCCGGCCAAGGACCAGTCGTACGTGCTCGGCGTGCTGACCCAAGACCAGCTCCGGCACGCTCTGTTCCCGCTGGGTACCGACACCAAGACCTCGGTCCGCGCCGAGGCCGAGCGCCGGGGGCTGGCGGTGGCCGACAAGCCGGACAGCCACGACATCTGCTTCGTCGCCGACGGCGACACCGCCGGGTTCCTGAACCGGCGACTGGGCCGGAGCCCAGGCCCGATCGTGGACCAGGCCGGCCAGCGGGTCGGTTCCCACGACGGCGCCCACTCGTTCACCGTGGGTCAGCGTCGGGGCCTTCGGCTGGGCGTGCCGGCCGAGGACGGGCAGCCGCGCTACGTGCTGGACATCTCCCCGGTGACCAACACGGTCACGGTCGGTCCCCGCGACGCCCTGGCGGTCCGCCGGATCCGGGCGGTGCGGCCGTCCTGGACGGCGACCCCGCCGGCCGGCGCCTGGTCCGGCCTGGCCCAGCTGCGGGCCCATGGCTCGGCCCTGGCCGCCACCGCGTACGCCGGTGCCGACGGGATCGAGGTGGTGCTGGACAGCCCGGCGACCGGGGTCGCTCCCGGGCAGGCCGTCGTGCTCTACGACGCCACCCGCGTCGTCGGTTGCGCGACCATCGCCGCGACCGCCGCGTGAGCGACGACCTGACCCCGATCCGGTCCACCGGGATCGGGTCCTGGCCCGGCACGGACGTGGCCGACGCGATCAAGATCGCGTTCGCCGAGGCTCCGGACCTGCCCTACCTGCCGGAGCTGCCGGCGCGCGGCGCGTACGCGGGCCTGGTCGGCCGGGGGACCGCCCTGTTGGCCGGCCTGGCGGTCGACCTGCAACCGGCCGGCTGGCGGCTGGCCGACGCGTCCAGCCGGGAGCACCGGCTGGCGATCAGCACCCTGCGGTCGGACCTGGACCAGCTGGAGGAGCAGGTTCAGGGCTACGTCGGACCGATCAAGTACGCCGTCGCCGGGCCGTGGACGCTGGCGGCCAGCGTCGAACGCCCGCGCGGCGACCGGGTGCTGGCTGACCGCGGGGCCCGGCGCGATCTCGGGCAGTCCCTGGCCGAGGGGATCGCCGACCTGGTGGCCGAGATGCGCCGACGGCTGCCCGACGCCACGCCGGTGGTCCAGCTCGACGAGCCGTTGCTGCCGGCGGTCCTGGCGGGGAGCGTGGCCACCGCCAGCGGTCTGTCCCGGCACCGGCCGATCGAGCCGCCGGAGGTGAGCACCGCGCTGCGCTACGCGGTCGAGCGGCTGCCGGACACCCGAATCCTGGTGCACTGCTGTGCCGCCGACCCACCGGTCGCGCTGCTGCAGGGAGCTGGCGTGCAGGGGGTGCTGGTGGACACCGACCAGCTGGCCGGCGCAGCCTGGGACACCATCGGCGCCGCTCTGGACGCCGGACTGGAGATCGGTCTCGGCGCCCTGCCGACCACCGGACCGCACCTGACTCCGGACCAGGTGGCCCGGCGGGCCCTGGCCGTCCTCCGCGACCTGGGCGTCGACCCCAGCTGCAGCGGGCAGCTGATCCTCACCCCGGCCTGCGGGTTGGCCGGAACGACCGGGGCCGACGCCGTCCGGTCCCTGCGTACGGTCCGGACCGCGGCCGACATCGTCACCGAGCAGCTGGCGTCCTGACTCAGGACGCTGCCTCCTGAGGACGGCCGTGCGGTTCGGGCAGAATGAGCCTGTGCAGATCAAGCAGCTTCGCATCCTGGCCACCGTGTTGCTGGGCTTCGCCATCGGCCAGGCCGGTCTCGGCTCCGGCTACCTCGACGGCGCGCGCGGACTGCTGATCGCCCACGCGACCAACGCCTTCGCCGTCCTGGTGCTGACCCTGCTGTCCACGATCTTCGGGTTCAACTACCGGCGGGCCGGCGGACCCGGCTGGGTCTTCTTCCTGCCGCTGGCCATGCTGGCCATGGCCGGTATCCAGGTCACCCTGGGCTTTGCGGGTGTTCTCGGGTTCCACGTGTTCTGGGGCGTGTTGTACCTGTGCACGGCCACCGCCTTCTGCTCCTACACCTGGCGGCACAAGCCGCCGGAAAACTCGCGAGCGGCGAGCTCCGCCACCGCCGCGCGATAGCCCGCTGCATCCGAAACCTCACGCCGCCTGGAACCTAGGGCACCACTTCCAATGCGTGAGGAGATACAAATGCAAGGAAAACTGGCCGCCCTGCTCGGGGCGACCGCCGTCGTGTGGGCTGGATTGGCGGCTCCGGCGTATGCCGCTGACGGGGTCAAGCTGTCGGTGCTGCACGGGGTGCCGGGGCTTACCGTCGACGTCTATGTCAACGGCGAACGCACGCTCAACGACTTCAAGCCGGGCACACTGGCCGGTCCGCTCGACCTCGATGCCGGCAGCTACGAGGTCGCCATCACCGCGGCCGATGCGGAGGACGACTCCGACCCGGCGATCGGCCCGGTCGACCTGGACCTCAAGGCCGGCGGCAACTACACCGCCGTCGCGCACCTGGACGAGGGCGGCGACCCGACGGCGACCCTGTTCACCAACGACACCAGCAAGACCGATGCCGGTCAGGGCCGGCTGACCGTCCGGCACACCGCAGCGGCGCCGGCCGTGGACATCCTGGCCGGGGGTGACGCGGTGATCAGCGATCTGTCGAACCCGAATGAGGAGGTCCTCGACCTCGACGCCGGGACCGTCGAGGCGTCCGTAGCCGCTGCCGGGACCACCGACCCGGTGATCGGTCCGGCCGAGGTGACCGTGGCCGAGGGCAAGAACACCATCGTGTACGCGTGGGGCAGCCTGGAGGACGACAACCTCAAGCTCGCGATCCAGACCGTCTCCGGTCTGCACTCGGCGCCTCACGGCGTGGACGCCGGTGAGGCCGGACTGGCGGCGGACCGCAGCTGGACCGGCTACCTGCTGATCGCCCTGCTGTTGGGCGGCGGCGCAGTGGTGGTCGGCCGCACCGTGCAGGTGAAGGCGGCCAGCCGTCGCTGAGCACATCGGCCGAGGGCGGCGGGCAGCACGACTGCTCGCCGCCTTCGGCGTGCTCATCGCGGTGGCGGCCTGCTCGCCAGCACAACCAGGACCGGGTGCGGCCGCCCCTCCATCCTCGACCACACCCACCTCCACCCCGACGCCGACGCCCCGGGCCAAGAAACCGGCACCTACCTCGACCATCTCGGTGCCGATCAGCGACACCGAGCCGAGTCCGGCGGGCTCGGACCGCAAGACCCGTCCGGAGCGTTTCGTGCTCGACGACATCGACCTGCCGGTCAAGCCCGTCGGGGTCGCGGACGACGGGTGGATGGAGCTGCCGAGCACCGCGTACGCCGTCGGCTGGTACCGGTTCGGCGCTCGCCCGGCCGACCGGGCCGGCACCGTCGTGCTGGCCGGTCATGTGGACACCAAGGCCGAAGGGCTGGGACCGCTCGCCGCACTCCGCGACGTCGAGGAGGGCGTCGAGATGACCTTGACCGCGGCCGACGGCACGGCCCGCCGGTACGCGGTCACCGACGTGGAGAAGATCCGTAAGGCGCGGGTCCCGCTGGAGCGGATCTTCGCCCGGGAGGGACGGGAGACCCTGGTGGTGATCACCTGCGGTGGCCCGTACTCCCGCTCGACCGGCTACCGGGACAACGTGATCGTCATGGCCGCCCCGGTGTCGTAGCCGAGCATTACTGTGCTGACGTGGCAATGGTGGACGACGACAGCACCGACGGTGAGGTCGAGATCGAGCGTGATCCGGCCGAGGCGGAGGCCAGCCGCCGGCACGCGGAGCTCACCGAGCTGCTCAACGAGGCCCGCTGGCGCTACCACGTGCTCGACGCGCCCACGATCTCCGACGGTGAGTTCGACGCCGGGATGCGCGAGCTGAACGAGATCGAGGACGCCTTTCCCTCGCTGCGCACGCCGGACTCGCCGACCCAGCAGGTCGGCGGTCCACCGTCAGCGACCTTCACCCCGGTCGAGCACCTGCAACGGCTGATGAGCCTGGACAACGTGTTCAGCCGGGAGGAGCTGGAGCGGTGGGCCGGGCGGGCCGTCCGCGAGCTGGGGGAGAAGCGGGTCGCCCAGTCGGGCTACCTGTGCGAGCTGAAGGTGGACGGGCTGGCGCTGGACCTGGTCTACGAGCAGGGCCGGCTGGTTCGCGCGGCCACCCGCGGCGATGGCCGGGTCGGCGAGGACGTGACCGCCAACGTGCGGACCATCACCGTGATCCCCGGGCGGCTCAGCGGCGAAGACGTGCCCCGGGTGCTGGAGGTCCGGGGCGAGGTGTACTTCGCCGTTCCCGAGTTCACCGGGCTCAACGAGGCGCTGGTGGCCGACGGCAAGGCGCCGTTCGCCAACCCCCGCAACGCCGCCGCGGGATCGCTGCGCCAGAAGGACCCGCGGGTGACCGCTTCGCGGAACCTCGGCTTCGTCAGCCACGGACTGGGGGTGCTGGACGGCTTCATCGCGGACCGGCTCTCGGGCGCGTACGACGCCCTAGAGCGCTGGGGGCTGCCGGTCAGCCCGCACCGCAAGCTCGCGCCGACGCTGGAGGAGGTGTGGTCCTACATCTCCTACTTCGGCGAGCACCGGCACGCCAGCGAGCACGAGATCGACGGGGTGGTGGTGAAGCTCGACGAGCGGACGGTGCAGGACCAGCTCGGTTCGACCTCACGGGCGCCGCGGTGGGCGATCGCCTACAAGTACCCGCCGGAGGAGGTGACCACCGAGCTGCTGGACATAAGCGTCAACGTCGGCCGGACCGGCCGGGTCACACCGTTCGGGGTGATGGAGCCGGTACAGGTGTCGGGATCGACGGTGGGGATGGCCACGCTGCACAACGGCAGCGAGGTGAAGCGCAAGGGTGTGCTGATCGGCGACACCGTGGTGCTGCGCAAGGCCGGCGACGTGATCCCGGAGATCGTCGGCCCGGTGGTCGAACTGCGCGACGGCACCGAGCGCGAGTTCGTGATGCCGACCCACTGCCCGGCCTGCGGGACCGAGCTCGCCTTCGAGAAGGAGGGCGCCGCCGACCTGCGCTGCCCCAACCGGCGGTCCTGTCCGGCCCAGCTGCGGGAGCGGCTCTTCCACGTCGCCAGCCGGAACGCGCTGGACATCGAAGTGCTCGGCTACCAGTCCGGGCAGGCCCTGCTGGAGGCCGGCCTGCTGACCGACGAGGGCGACCTGTTCGACCTGACCGAGGCGGACCTGCTCAGCACCGACTTCTTCACCACCAAGTCCGGTGGCCTGTCGGCCAACGGCAGCAAGCTGTTGGCCAACCTGGAGCAGGCCAAGACCCGGCCGCTGGACAAGTTCCTGGTGGCTCTGTCGATCCGGCACGTCGGTCCGTCCACCGCCCCCGACCTGGCGGCCAGGTTCGGGTCCATCGACGCCATCGCCGCGGCCACACCGGAGCAGCTGGGGGAGGTGGAGGGGATCGGACCGACCATGGCCACCTCGATCGCCGAGTGGTTCACCGTCGACTGGCACATGGCGATAATCCGCAAGTGGCAGGCCGCGGGCTGCACGATGCGCGAGGAGCCCAAGGAGATCCGGGAGCAGACGCTGGCCGGGGTCTCGGTGGTCGTGACCGGCTCGCTGGACGGTTTCACCCGCGACTCGGCCGCCGAGGCGATCACCTCCCGCGGCGGCAAGGTCTCCGGCTCGGTGTCGAAGAAGACCTCGTTCGTGGTGGTCGGAGACTCGCCCGGCTCGAAGTACGACAAGGCCGTCGAGCTCAAGGTGCCAGTCCTGAACGGCGCCGAGGCGTTCACCGTGCTGCTCGAGCAGGGCCCCGAGGCCGCCGCGGAGGTCAGTCAGCGGGCGTGAGCAAGCCGCGGAAGAACTGGTCGTTCTCGCCGATACCAAAGCCGATATTGCCGGTCATCGCGTAGTAGACGTACCAGCCGAGCAGGAAGATCGCGAGCATCGCGCCGAGCAGGACCAGGCCCACCCAGATGCGCATCCGCCGCTTCTGCTTGGTCGTCGGCACGTTCGCCGGTCCCCACTCACCCAGCACGGGCTGCACCCGCGGCGGGGTCGGTCCGTTCAGGTTGAGGTTGGAGAAGATCTTCGGCACCGGGCCAATGGTAGTCAGTTGCGGGGGTCCCAGGGTCGTTCCCCTGGCCACATCAACGGGGCGGCGGGCGGTCAGGCGAACCAGTACAGCAGTCCGCCGGAGCCCAGCGCCAGCAGCACGAAGCGGGCCACCCGGCCGACCAGGACGACCAGAGCGAACCACAACCCGCGCATCGCGGTCGCCCCGGCCAGCAGGGCGACCGCGTACAGCGGAGGGAACCCGACCACCGCGGCCAGCATCACGATCGGCAGCCCCCAGCGCTTCTGCCCGACCAGCTCCACCAGCCGGGCGACCCCGTGCTGGAACCGGCCGCGCGCCCGGCTCACCGGCTCGCGACGCGCCTCCTCCCGGCGACGCCGGATGAAAGGCAGCTCCTTGCCCTGCCGGACGCTGAGGAACAGGATCAGCTTGCCGAACATCTGGCCGACGCCCACGCCGACCGCGATCGGCACCGGGCCGGCCAGAGCCGACACCTGCGAACCGATCACGTACGCCTCGGCGTTGGCCACCGGAACGATGGCCGAGATCACCCCGAAGCCGACCGAGGTCAGCAGCGCCAGCAGCTCGGTCCAGCCGATGACGGGCACGGGCTGACCGTACCCGACGGCGGAACAGGCCCCGGCTACTTGACCAGGGCGGCCAGGTGGTGCAGGCGGGCGATCTCGGAGTCCAGGAAGGTCGGGCCGCCGAGGCGGCCGATGGCGATCACCCGGTCCTGGGTCAGCGGGCTCACCACCACGGTGGTCTCGCCCCAGCCGGGCGTCCAGTTCGCCGGCAGGTCTATGCGGTGGGTGCGGTCGAACGGCGAGAAGTTCTCCACGGTCTCCGACGTGAGCTCCGGGGCCAGGGTGGTGGAGTACGTCGCCCGCGGGACGCCGTCGGTCACCTGGACCAAGGTGGCGAAGTGCGAGCGGAACACGACGGGGCAGAGCGAGGCCAGGATCTCCGCGGCGTTCACCGGGTCAGCGGTCATCCGCTCCAGGGCCTCGAGGTCGGACTGCAGCCCGCCGCCCTCCGGGTAGCGCGAGATCCACTCCACCCGTACGCCGGGCAGGCTCTGGCAGGCGGTCACGATGGTCTCCGGCAGCTGGTTCGGGGGCAGGTCGACGATGAAGTCGTCGACGACGATGCCGGCACTCTTCTCGACGATCTCGACGGCGTTGATGTCAGCCTCCACGCTACCCATCGCGGTGGCGACGGCCCCCAGCGAACCTGGACGGTCCGGCAAGGTGACCCGCATCAGAAACACGCCA
>DATHBQ010000271.1:0-7262 GCA_035296105.1 Propionibacteriaceae bacterium
ATGAACCCCTACACCTCGATGTGGACCGGAGTCACCCCCGGCGACGGGCCGCAGGACGTCCACCTGATCCTGGTCGACAACGGCCGCACGGCGGTGCTGAGCGACGCCGCCGGCCGGGACGCTCTGAACTGCATCCGCTGCTCCGCCTGCCTCAACGTCTGCCCGGTGTACGAGCGGACCGGCGGACACGCGTACGGCTCGGTCTATCCCGGGCCGATCGGGGCGATCCTGTCGCCGCTGCTGACCGGGGTGGAGGACAACGCGTCGCTGCCCTATGCGAGCTCGCTCTGCGGCGCCTGCTACGACGTGTGTCCGGTCAAGATCAACATCCCGGAGATCCTGGTGCATCTGCGGGCCGAGCACGTCGAGGAGCAAGCGGCGGACCGGCGCACGCCGACCGCCGAGGCGGCCCTGATGCGCACCGTCTCCTGGGTGATGCGGGACCCGCGGCGATGGGCGCTGGCGCTGCGCTCCGGCCGGCTCGGTCGTCTGCTCGGGCGCCGGCGCGGGGTGATCGGCGACGTCCCGGCGCCAGTCGTGGGTCAGTGGACGGGAACCCGAGACCTGCCTCGGCCCCCGCAGCAGACGTTCCGCGACTGGTGGGCCCGGGAGCATGGGGAAGCCGGGTGAGCGCCCGGGCGGAGATCCTGGCCCGGGTCCGGTCGGCGCACGCGGCCGCGCCCCCACCGGACCTGGCGTACGGACATATCGAGCGGGCCTACCGGAGCACCTCGGAGCTCGACCACGAGGCGCTGGTGGAACGGCTGGTGGACCGGCTGCTGGACTACAAGGCGCTGGTCCGGCCCTGCCGGGCGGACGAGGTCGCCGCGACGGTGGCCGTCGCGCTGGAGGAGCGGGGTGCTCGCTCGGTTGTCGTGCCGGCCGGACTCGCGCCGGCTTGGCTGGAGGCGCTGGGGAAGGTGACGGTCCAGACCGATGACGGCCAGCTGAGCGTCGCCGAGCTGGATGCGATCGACGGGGTGCTGACCGGCTGCGCCGTCGCCGTCGCCGAGACCGGCACCCTGGTGCTGGACGGGGGTGCCGGACAGGGTCGCCGGGTGGTCAGCCTGATCCCGGACTACCACCTCTGTGTCGTCCGGACCGATCAGGTGGTGGCCGATGTGCCGCAGCTGGTGGCCGCCGTCGACCTGACGCGCCCGGTCACCTTGATCAGTGGGCCGAGCGCCACCAGCGACATCGAACTGAACCGCGTGGAGGGGGTTCACGGCCCGCGCACCCTCGAGGTCATTCTTGTCGGGGAGCCGTAGGAATTCTGCCCATGACGATCAAGCGTTTTCGTTGCGTCGTAGGGTGAACATATCGACATTGCGCAGCCCTGGCGGGGTACAGGAGTAAGCGCCCGGGCCGCGAACGTCTCTGGTCTGAGGGGGCCGGTCGAGCCTGCCCGGCGGGCGGACCGCCTCGCCGATCTGGTGCAGCGGGCGGGCCGTGGCGATGCAGGTGCGTTCGCCGACCTCTACGACGAGACGTCCACCCTGGTCTACGGCATGGCGCTGTCGATCCTGCAGTCCCCGTCGCTGGCCGCGCGGCTCACCCCGGTCATCTATGCCGAGGTCTGGCAGCAGGCGCCGCGGCACGAACAGAGCCAGGGCACGCTGGCCTGGCTGCTGTCGATCGCCCACCGGCACCTCGTCGAACAGGTCCGCGCCCTCAGCAAGGATTCGGCACCGCAGCGTTACGCCGTGCTGAACGGCGACAGCCGGTTCGACCACCTGCGCCAGGAGAGCGGCCGGTCCAACTCCGACCGAACTCGGATCGCCTGGGGCTCGTTGCCACCGATCCATCGTGACGCCGTGGCCCTGGCGTACTTCGGCGGCTACAGCCAGACCGATGTGGCGCGCATCCTGGGAGTGCCGCTGGGCACGGTGAAGGCGAGGATCCGGGACGGCCTGGCGGCGTTGCGCGCCGCGATGGGGGAGGGGTCATGAGCGACATCCATGCCGCTGTCGGCTCCTACGCGGTCGATGCGTTGAGCCCGGTCGAGCGGGCCGAGTTCGAGGCCCACCTCAACCACTGCCCGAGCTGCCGCTGGGAGGCAGCCGAGTTCGGCGAGACGCTGGCCCAGCTGTCGTCCCTTGTCGCGACGCCGCCGCCGGCGGCCCTGCGAAACTCGGTGCTGGCCGCGGTGACCGGCGTCCGGCAGGTCAGTCCGCAACGAAGCCGACGATGGGCCGATGGAGCCGGTGCGGTCGACGGGCAACCGTCCGAGGTGGAGCCGGCTCCCCGCCGGGCGCTGGCCCCGGTGACCGAGCTTCGGCCGCTGGAACCACACGAGGTCGTTCCGCTGGAGGAACATCCGTCCGAGGTGCCGAGCGAGCCCTGGTTGGGCATGACCGCCGCCCTGTCCGAGGACATGGGTCGGCTCAGCCGGTGGCAGGAGCGGGTGCTCGGCGCCGTAGTGGTGGTCGCGTTGGTCGTCGCCCTGGTGCTCGGCGGCTGGGTGTACGTCTCGCGTCAGCAGATCCAGACCCAGACGTCGCAAGCCGAGCAGGAGGCCCGGGTGCTGACAGCGCAGGACGCCAAGCTCTACGTCACCACGCTGAACGGGTCCTCGGTCTCGTTCGTGGTCTCCGAGCAGCGCAACGAGGTGCTGTTCACGGCCAACGACCTCGCTGCGCCGGGGACCGGCTCGGTCTATCAACTGTGGATCGTGAAGGGGGACGCCTCCGCGTCCGCCGGGGTGGTGCGTGGCGGCGACGTACGCGAAGTCTTCACCGTGACCCAGATCGCGGACGCCGACCGCCTGGTGATCTCCCTCGAGCCGGCACCCAGGGGCTCGGCGAGTTTGGGCGACCGGCAGCTGGCCGAGGTCGAGCTCTCGTCCTCGCCATGACGAACCTTCCCTGGTCGGCCGGCCGCTGGACCCATCCACCGGTGGCGGCGGACGAACGCGGCAGCGATCTCGTGGTCACGGCCGCCGAGGGCAGCGACGCCTGGCGGCTGACCTCCTACGGCTTCGTCCACGACACCGAGCACGCACTGCTGGCCCCGTTCCGGGAGGGCAGCGCCATGGAGGTCGAGTTCACCGCCGACTTCTCCGCCCAGTTCGACCAGGCCGGCCTCTTCGTCCGAGTCTCCGACGAGCGGTGGGTCAAGGCCGGCGTCGAGTTCGCCGACGGCGTCCCGTCGGTGGGCGCCGTGGTCACCGACGGTCACTCAGACTGGTCGCTCGCCCCGGTGCCCGACTGGGGGAACCGCCAGGTGCTCATCCGGGTCAGCCGCAGCGGCAACGCCCTGACCGTACGCGCCCAGCCGGAGGGCGGTCCGATGCAGCTGGTGAGGGTGCTTCCGTTCGATCCGGAGCTCGTGGCCGGGGCCGGCCCGTTCGTCTGTGCGCCGACCCGGGCCGGGTTGACCGTTCGACTGCACGCCTGGCGGCGGACCGAGGCCGACGACAAGCTGCACTGACGGACTGCACTCAGCGGGCACCCGCCGAGGTGAGCGGCTGCAGCTCGGGATGAACAGCGGCGCCGGAACCCCTGCGCCCGTGAGGTTGTCGCAGCGCACGAGCTGGGGTCTCGATCCGCCGCAGCGGGCAGTTCGTCGCCGAGGTGACGCCGTCGGAGGGGCGGACGGCTATGGGATCGGGCCGGGCTGCGGCGGTCGAGGCGCCGGCGCCGACGAGCACGAGGGACAGCAGTGCCGCCGCGGTGGTGCGGGAGGCGAGCGAGCGAGCCATCGGGGTCTCCTGATCTGGTGATTTCGGCTTTGACGTCGAGCCTGGCCGTGGGGACGATCGAGAACATCGGGCATGACCCCTCAGATCCGGACGAGAGATCCTCAGATCGAGGCCGGCGTGAGAACCGGACGAGGAGAGTGCATCCACCGACCCCAACCTCGAAGTCACTCGCCGGCGCTCTTCGGGCGGGATGATGAGGTGTGGGCAGGGGTCGGGCGCATTCGTGGCGGCGGGCGGCCGCGCTGGTGGCCGCCGGCCTGCTGATTCTCGGGGTGCTGGCCACCGCCGTACGTCTGGACACTCCAGCCGATCCCGGCCTGGTCCGCCTCGGGTGGTCGGCGTGGCGGCCCGACGGCGTGGTGGTGGACGTCCCGCCGGCCGAGGTTCGTACCGAGCTCCGCAGCGGCGAGACGGTGACGGCGATCGCGGGCCACCCGCTGGCGGACCCGCCTGGTGGGGTGGCCCGGCCGAACGCCGGGGAGGTGCTGCCGTACCGGGTGGACGGGACGATCCGCCCGGTCGTCATGCTCCGGCCGGAGCCGCGCGTGCTGCTCCTCGACGGCTGGGGGAACCTGGTCTTCGTGCTGGCCCTCGCTGGGCTGGCCCTGGCCCTCTACGTGCGTCGTCCGGAGGAGCCGGGCACGGCGGCGCTGCTGGTCGGGGCGGCGGGGCTGTTCGGAAGCACCCTGGTCGTCGTCGCCGGCCTGCCGGTGCTCGCGCTGGCCACCGGCGGACCGCTGCTGTTGCTGTTCCACCTCGCGACCGGCGGCGCCTACCTGATGGGTTGGGGCGGGATCGTCGCGCTGGCTCTGCTGCTGAGTCCGGGGCACCCCTGGCTCCGTCATTTCCCCCGGCTGGTCCTGCTCAGCGCGTACGCCGGACCGGCCGGAATCCTCGGGCTGTGGGTGGTCGGCGTGGTGCTGACGGAGCCGACGACCACGGGCCGGTTCGCGCTGGTCTCGGTCGGGAGCTCGGTCATTCTCGCCGTCACGCAGCTGGTCGCCATCGCCGCCGGGGTGGTCGCCTACCGCGCCGCGGCGCCGGAGCTCCGGACCCGGCTGCGGTGGCTGGCCGGGAGCGGTCTCTTGGCCGTCGGCCTCGGTCTGGTCGGGTGGGTCCTGCCGGAGCTGCTCACCGGCCGCCAGCTGCTGCCCGGCGGAGCGATCGGCCTGGCTGGTCTGCCGTTCGTCGCCGGCCTGGCGGTCGCGTTGCGTCGGCATCAGCTCTTCGACATCGAGCGGCTGGTCAACCGCTCGCTGGTCTACGGCATCGTGCTCACGGTGCTGGTCGCCAGCTACGCCGGGCTGGTCGGCGTGCTCGTGGTCGTGCTCGACCTTTCCGACGCCGTGGCCGCCGCGCTGGCGGCCGCGGTGGTCGCGCTGGTCCTCGCCCCGCTGCGCGGACTGGCTTCCCGAACGGTGAACCGGCTGATGTACGGCCACCGCGACGACCCGGCCCGGGTGCTGAACGAACTCGGCGCCCGGTTGCAGTCGGTGCTGCTCCCCAGCGACGTGCTGCCTGCGGCGGTCGAGGTGGTGGCCGACTCGTTGCGGGTGCCCTTCGTCGCCGTGGACCTGGCCGATGGCACCGGGGAGTTCCGGCCGGCGGCCGAGCACGGCCGGCCGGTCGGGCCGGAGCACGAGACCCGGCTGGTGCACCACGGCGAGACCGTCGGGCGACTGCGGGTGTCCGGCCGGGGCCGGGACGATCCGCTGGACGCCACCGACCTGGTCCTGATCGAGGCGCTGGCCTCGCAGATCGGTCCGGCGGTGCAGGCCGTCCGGCTGCACCAGGACCTGGTCCGGTCCCGGGCGGCCGTCGTGGCGTCGCGCGAGGACGAGCGGCGCCGGCTGCGGCGGGACCTGCACGACGGTCTCGGCCCGTCCCTGGCCGCGATCCGGCTCAAGGCCGGCCTGGCCGCCCGGAGCGCGCCGGCCGGTTCGCCGACCCGGACACTGCTGGACCAGATCGGCGCCGAGGTGGAGTCGAGCATCTCCGACGTCCGCCGGGTGGTCGACGCCCTGCGGCCCCCGGCGCTGGACGAGCTCGGTCTGGTCGGGGCGATCCGCGCCCGTGCGGAGTCCCTGGCCGGCGACATCGACTTCACCGTGACCGGGCCCGAGACGCCGACGCCACTGCCCGCCGCGGTGGAGACGGCGGCGTACCGGATCGTGGTGGAGGCGCTGACCAACGCCGCCCGGCACAGCCAGGCCCAGCGCTGTGCGGTTCGGGTCGACGTGGGTCCCGCCGAGGTCCGGGTGGAGGTGGTCGACGACGGTGTCGGGCTCGATCCAGCCCGGCCCCCGCATGTCGGTCTGTGGTCGATGCACGAGCGGGCCGCGGAGGTCGGTGGGCGGTGCGCCGTGCTGGCCCGACCCGAGGGCGGCACGGTGGTCCGGGCAACCCTGCCGCTGACCGTGGACGGCCGGCCGGCGATCGGTCGCGCTCCAGAGGGACGGTCATGATCAGGCTCGTCCTTGCCGACGACCACCCGGTCTTCGCCGCCGGCCTGCGAGCGGTGTTCGAGGCCGAGGAGGATCTCGAGGTGCTGGCCGTGGCCGCCAGTGGCCGGGTCGCGCTGGCGGCGGTGGACGAGCACACCCCGGACGTAGCCGTCCTCGACCTCTCCATGCCGGACGGGGACGGGCTGTGGGTCTGCGCCGAGCTGCAGCGCGCCGGCAGCGCCACCCGGGTGCTGATCCTGACCATGGCCGAGGAGCCGGAGAGCGTGCTGGCCGCGCTGCGGGCCGGGGCCCACGGCTACGCGGTCAAGGGGGCCGGCCCGGACGAGATCGTCGCCGCGGTCCGGGCCGTCGCCCACGGCGAGGCGGTCTTCGGCGCCGGCATCGCCGCGCAGATGCTGCAGCACTTCTCCCGGACGGCCACGGCGGCACCCTTCCCGCAGCTCACCGAGCGGGAGCACGAAGTGCTCCGGCTCGTCGCCACCGGGATGGACAACCCCGCCATCGCCCGCCGGCTCGGGGTCAGCGGCAAGACGGTGCGCAACCACGTCTCGGCGATCATCACCAAGCTGCAGGTCAGCGACCGTACCGCTGCCGTGCTCAAGGCCCGCGAGGCCGGCCTGACCGACTGACCCGGACATTCCTCCCGGTCCGGCCGGGACATCGTCCCGTGACACCGGGACGCGGAGCGGAAGATCCTGCTGGCATGGACCATCCCATCCGACCGGCCGAACCGATCCCGGCCCGTCTTCTTGCCCTGGTCAGCGGGGTGGTCGGTCTGCTGGCGGGACTGTTCCTGATCGGGTTCTTCGTCCTTGACTCGTCCGGCGTACGACTGGCCGGCCTCTCGCTGGGGTTCGTCAACGACGTCCTCGGGGCGGTTCAGTTCGCGGCCCTCGCGCCGGTCGCCTGGGTCCTGGGTCGGCGGCTGCCCTCCACGCGTACGGTAAGCGTCGCCACGGGCATGGCGGTCGTGGCCATGGTCGCCTTCGTGGTCCTCAGCGTCCTGCTGGTCACCGACGTGCTGACCTTCGCCACTCAGATCGGCCCGGTGGTCGTCGCGATCATCACCATCTACGGGTGGCTGCTGCTGGTCAACC
>DATHBQ010000272.1:0-6175 GCA_035296105.1 Propionibacteriaceae bacterium
CCTCGGCGCAGTCGTCCGTTCCGCCTCGGGCTTCGGCGCGCACGGCGTGATCGTCCCCGAGCGGCGAGCCGCCGGCATGACCGCCGCGGCCTGGAAGACCTCCGCCGGGGCCGCGGCCCGGCTGCCGATCGCGCGGGCCACCAACCTCAACCGCACGCTGCGCGCCTACGCCGACGCCGGGTTCGCCCTGATCGGCCTGGACGGGCGGTCCGACGTCACCATCGAGCAGGTCGAGGAGGCGGCGGGGCCGGTGGTGCTGATCGTGGGCAGTGAGGACACCGGCCTGTCCCGGCTGGTGCGCGAGGCCTGCACCGCGGTGGCCGCCATCCCGATCAGCTCACGTGTCGAGTCGCTGAACGCCGGCGTGGCCGCCGGGATCGCGCTCTACGCGATCAGCCGGAGGCGCGCCGCTTAGACCGGACGCTTGACCCGTCGGCGGTTCGACGGGGCGCTGGCCGGTGGCACCACGGGACCGATGTCGCCGTCGGGCGCCTCGTCGAGGTCGACCATCACCGGAGCGTGGTCACTGGGCCCGCTGCCCTTGCGGGCGTAGCGGTCGATCCAGGCCGCGGCGACCCGGTCGGCGACCGCCGGCCCGGCCAGCACCAGGTCGATCCGCATCCCCAGGTCCTGGTGGAACATCCCGGCCCGGTAGTCCCAGTAGGTGAAGACCCGCTCCCGCTCCGGCCACCGCCGGCGCACCACGTCGACCAGCCCGAGCGCCTCGAGCTCGCGCAGGGCGTCGCGCTCCGGCACCGTGACGTGGGTCGAGCCGATGTAGGCGTCGGGGTCGTAGAGGTCGGCGTCGGCGGGCGCGATGTTCATGTCGCCGCAGACCACCGCGGTGGCCACGTCGCCGGCCGCCAGCGTCTCGCGCAGCGCCTCCAGCCAGCGGAGCTTGTACGCGTAGTGCGGGTCGTCGGGCGTCCGACCGTTCGGCACGTACACCGACGTCACCCGCAGGCCGCCGCAGGTCGCAGTCACCGCCCGCGCCTCGGGCTCGGCCGCATCGTCGGGGAACCGGGGCGCGGTGGGCAGTCCGCGGACCACGTCCTCCAGCCCGACCCGGGACAGCAGGGCCACGCCGTTCCACCGACCCTGGCCGTAGTGCGCCACCTGGTAGCCCCGCTCGGCCAAGGCAGCGTCGAACTGGACGGAGAACTCGGCGTCGGAGAGCTTCGTCTCCTGCAGGCAGACCACGTCTGGCGCCCGCTGGTCCAGCCAGGGCAGCAGCCGGGGCTCGCGGACCTTGGCCGAGTTGACGTTCCAGGTGGCGACCCGCATATGCCCCTGTCTACACGACGACGGTGACGATCCGACCGGGCACCACGATCACCCGCTTGGGCTGCCGCCCGTCCAGGCTCTGCGCCACCCGGTCCAGGGCGGCCGCCTCGATCGCCGCCGCCTCGGCGTCGGCCGGCACCTCGATCTTGCCGCGCAGCTTGCCGTTTACCTGCACCGGGTACAGCACGGTCTCGGCCACCATCCGCGCCGGGTCGGCCACCGGGAAGGGATGGTAGGCCAGCGACTCGGTGTGCCCCAGCCGGGACCAAAGCTCCTCGGCCACGTGCGGTACCAGCGGCGCGGCCAGCAGCACCATCGGCTCCACCAGGCTGCGCGGCAACGGGCCGGACGCGGCCAGCTGGGTCAGCCGGTTGTTCAGCTCGGTCAGCCGGGCCACTGCGGTGTTGAACCGCAGCGCCGTGTAGTCCGCCGTCACCCGGTCGATGGTGCGGTGCAGCAGGCTCAGGGTCTGGGCATCCACCGAGCCGTCGGCCGCGCCGTCCCGCTCCTCGTCCAGCGTCGGCTGCTCTCCCACCAGCAGCTCGCCGGACTTCTCGTCGACCACCAGCCGCCACATCCGCTGCAGGAACCGCTGCGAGCCGACCACGGCCCGGGTCTCCCACGGACGGTCGGCGTCCAGCGGCCCGGTGCTCATCTCGTACAGCCGGAAGGTGTCCGCGCCGTACTGCTCGCAGATCTCGTCCGGGGTGACGACGTTCTTCAGGCTCTTGCCCATCTTCCCGGCCTCGCGGCGGACCGGCTGGCCCTGGAAGGTGTAGCCGCCCTTCCCGTCGTCGGTCACCTCGGCGGCCGGGACCACGATGCCCCGGGCGTCCCGGTACGCGTAGGCCTGTACATAGCCCTGGTTGAACAGCCGCCGGAACGGCTCGGCGCTGGACACCTCACCCAGGTCGTACAGCACCTTGTGCCAGAACCGCGCGTACAGCAGGTGGAGCACCGCGTGCTCCACCCCACCGACGTACAGGTCCACGCCGCCCGGGTCGCCGGTGCTGGCGTCGCCGCCGTCCCGCGGGCCCAGCCAGTAGCGCTCCGCGTCGCGGTCGACGAACCGCTCGGAGTTGGTCGGGTCGGCGTAGCGGATCTCGTACCAGCAGGACCCGGCCCACTGCGGCATGGTGTTCAGCTCGCGGCGGTACTTCTTCGGTCCGTCGCCCAGGTCCAGCTCGACCTCCGCCCACTCGGTGGCCCGGCCCAGGGGGGGCTCGGGCTCGCTGTCGGCGTCGTCGGGATCGAAGGTGCGCGGCGAGTAGTCGTCGATCTCCGGCAGCTCCAGGGGCAGCATCGTCTCGGGCAGGGCGATCGGCAGGCCGGTGTCGTCGTAGACGATCGGGAACGGCTCACCCCAGTAGCGCTGCCGGCTGAACAGCCAGTCCCGCAGCTTGTAGATCACGGTGCCCCGGCCCTGGCCGGTGCTCTCCAGCCAGCCGATGATCCGGGCCTTGGCGTGCTCCACCGCCAGCCCGTTCAGGGTGACGTCGTCGTTGGCCGAGTTGATCGCCGGACCCGCGCCGACGTACGCCTCGCCGTCGAAGTCGACCGGCGGAGCCACGGTGCGGACGACCGGCAGCCCGTACCCGGTGGCGAAGTCCCAGTCCCGCTGGTCCTGGCCCGGCACCGCCATGATCGCGCCGGTGCCGTAGCCCATCAGCACGTAGTCGGCCACGAACACCGGGATCGCACTCCCGGTGGCGGGGTTGGTGGCATAGCCGCCGGTGAACACCCCGGTCTTGGTCCGATCATCGGCCGTCCGGTCGGCCTCGCTGACCGCGGCCGCCTGCTCCCGGTACGCGGCCAGGGCGGCCGCCGGGGTCTGCTGTCCGCCGGTCCACTCCTCCGCCGCGCCCTCCGGCCAGGCCTCGGGGGCCAGCGCCTCGGCCAGCGGGTGCTCGGGTGCCAGCACCATGAAGGTGGCACCGAACACCGTGTCCGGCCGGGTGGTGAAGACCTCCAGCGGGCCGGCCTCGGTCGGGAAGGCGATGGTGGCGCCGGTCGAACGGCCGATCCAGTTGCGCTGCATGGTCTTGACCGAGTCGGGCCAGTCCACCCGGTCCAGGTCGTCCAGCAGTCGGTCGGCGTACGCGGTGATCCGCATCTTCCACTGGGTCAGGGTCCGGGTGAAGACCGGGAAGTTGCCGCGCTCGCTGCGCCGGTCGGCGGTGACCTCCTCGTTGGCCAGCACGGTGCCCAGACCGGGGCACCAGTTGACCGGAGCCTCATCACGGTAGGCCAGCCGGAACCCGTCGACGACCTCGCGCTGCTCGCGCTCGGTCAGCTCGGCCCACGGCCGGCCGTCCGGGGTCGGTCGGGTGCCGGCCGCCAGGTCGGCGACCAGGTCGGCGATCGGCCGGGCCCGCCGCTGGTCCGGGTCGAACCAGGAGTTGAAGATCTTCAGGAAGATCCACTGGGTCCACTTGTAGAACGACACGTCGGTGGTGGCGACACTGCGCCGCTCGTCGTGGGCCAGGCCCAGCCGGCGCAGCTGGGTCCGGTAGGTCCCTACGTTGCGCTCGGTCGTGGTCCGTGGGTGCTGGCCGGTCTGGGCCGCGTACTGCTCGGCGGGCAGCCCGAAGGCGTCGAAGCCCATCGCGTGCAGCACGTTGTGCCCGGTCATCCGCAGGAAACGGGCGTGCACGTCGGTGCCGATGTAGCCCAGCGGGTGGCCGACGTGCAGTCCGGCGCCGGACGGGTAGGGGAACATGTCCAGCACGAACACCTTCGACCTCGCCACCAGCCCCTCGGTGGTCGCTCCCTCGCCCCGCGGACCGTCCAGGGCACCGCTCGGGTTGGGGGTGTGGAAGGTGCCCTCGGTCCCCCAGCGGTCCTGCCAGCGCGACTCGACCTCGTTCGCCAGCGCGGCGGTGTAGCGGTGCGGGGGGATCTCCGCCGGCTCGTCGGTGCTCATCTCGTCCTTATCCGGTTCGGTGGGTAGGCATGAAAAAACCCCTCGCGCAGGAGGGGTCGCCGCGCCGGGAGCGAAAAACTCTCAGCGCGGCCTGGCAAGGAGCAGACGCGCGATACCCACCCCGTAACTATACCGCTCCGTGACCTGGCTCGGCGACGGTAAAGTTCGTCCGGTGACCGACACCCTCACCCCGCCCGACTCGTCCGTGGACTACAGCGCGACCGCGTCGGAGGCCTACCGCGCGGCGCTCGCGGTGATCGAGCAGGTGGAGCCCCGGATCGCCGACGCGACCCGGGCGGAGCTGGCGGACCAGCGCTCCTCGCTCAAGCTGATCGCGTCGGAGAACTACGCCTCCCCCGCCGTGCTGCTCACCATGGGAACCTGGCTCTCGGACAAGTACGCCGAGGGCACCGTCGGGCACCGCTTCTACGCCGGTTGCCAGAACATCGACACCGTCGAGGCGCTGGCCGCCGAGCACGCCCGCGAGCTGTTCGGGGCCGAGTACGCCTACGCCCAGCCGCACTCCGGCATCGACGCCAACCTCGTCGCCTTCTGGGCGATCCTCGCCCAGCGGGTCGAGGGTCCGGCCCTGGCCGAGCACGGTGGGGTGAAGAGCGTCAACGACCTCACCGAGGACGAGTGGGAGACGCTGCGGCGCAAGTTCGGCAACCAGCGGGCGCTGGGCATGTCGCTGGACGCGGGCGGTCACCTGACCCACGGCTTCCGCCCTAACATCTCCGGCAAGATGTTCCACCAGCGCTCCTACGGCACGGATCCGGCGAGCCAGCTGATCGACTACGACCAGGTGCGCTGGGTCGCCCGGGAGTTCCGGCCGCTGGTGCTGATCGCCGGCTACTCCGCGTACCCCCGCCGGATCAACTTCGCCAAGATGCGGGAGATCGCCGACGAGGTTGGCGCCACCTTTCTGGTCGACATGGCGCACTTCGCCGGTCTGGTCGCCGGCAAGGTCTTCACCGGCGACGAGGACCCGGTCCCGCACGCCCATCTGGTCACCAGCACCACTCACAAGTCGCTCCGCGGTCCCCGCGGCGGCCTGGTGCTGGCCACCAAGGAGTACGCCGACTCGGTGGACCGTGGCTGCCCGATGGTGCTGGGCGGCCCGCTCGGCCACGTGATGGCGGCCAAGGCGGTGGCCCTGGCGGAGGCGCGGACCGCATCGTTTCGTACCTACGCCCAGGCTGTCGCGGACAACGCGAAGGTGCTGGCCGACGGGCTGCTGCGTCGTGGCGCCCGGCTGGTCACCGGTGGCACCGACAACCACCTGGTGCTGATCGACGTGTCCGGCTTCGGTCTGACCGGACGTCAGGCGGAGTCGGCGCTGCTGGACGCCGGCATCGTCACCAACCGCAACGCGGTGCCCGCGGACCCCAACGGCGCCTGGTACACCTCCGGCGTCCGGATCGGCACCCCGGCGCTCACCACCCGCGGCTTCGGCGCGGACGAGTTCGACCAGGTCGCCGACCTGATCGTCAACGTGCTGCGCAACACCACCCCGGCGACCGCCTCCACGGGTCAGCCGGGCAAGGCGAGGTACGTGCTCGCCGACGGGGTCGCTGAGGCCACGAAGGCCGCCTCGGCAGAGCTGCTCTCCGACAATCCCTTGTACCCTGGCCTCACTCTCTAAGCCACCGTTCAGGTGGGCCAGTGACCGCCGCGCACCTAGGGGCCGCCCATGGAACCCACCACCGTGACGTCGATCGTGATGATCGCCTTTGCCGCCGGCATGCTCTTCGTCGGGATTCGGAACCTCTTCGGAGCCTGGGAGCCGATCGTCCGGCGTACGCGGGTGCCGGACGAGGAGGCCGAGATCAAGGCCGCGGTGCGCGACATGCGCCGGGCGATCGAGGAGTACGAGCGGCGGCAGCGGTCGTCCTAGGCCCCAGCTCTCTCCCTTGACCTGAAGCGGACTCCAAGTCCGACAATGAGCCCATGGCGGAACTGGTCGAC
>DATHBQ010000273.1:0-18647 GCA_035296105.1 Propionibacteriaceae bacterium
CAACGGCGGTGCGCGCGCGGTCGATGGAGCCGGCCGGACGCGCTGGGTGCGTCGCGGCGTCTATGGGCTGACCGCCGGCGAGACCCACCTCGTGTGCTGGGGGCCCGGCGGGCTCGAGGTACTGGATCAGGAGTCGCAGACCGTGGCGACCTTTCCCATCCCGGCCCAGACGGTGGGCAACACGCAGCGCTTCCTGGCCTCGGCCGATGGCGTCTGGTTGTTCGACTCGAGCTGGAAGATCCTGCGGTGGAGCCGGTGACCGATCGGGGCGCCACCACGAGCCTCACCCTGGACCCGGCGGCGGCGAAGCCGACCACCGTCGGGGTGCTGCGGGTCTTCCTGGACCGGGTGCTTCGGGATCCGGTCCGCCAGGGCCGGCTGCGCAACGTCGACCGGCGATGGCCGGTCGGTCTCGGGGCCATCGTCGCCACCGCCTACCTGGCCTACGGCGTGGGCATGGCGATCGTGATCTTCTCCTCCCCGATCCGCGAGACCGCTGAGCTGAGCATCTCGTCCTCCTCCTCCGCCAGCATGCCGCGCAGCTACGTCTGGTTGCTGCTGGTCCTGGTGGTGCTCGCGCTGGCCCTGTTCCAGACCTCGGCGATGCACGCGTCCTGGTGGCTGCGGGTGGTCGGGCTGATCGCCTCGGTCGTGGTGACAGCCACCTGGTCGCTGCGCGGCACCAGCCTGGCCGGCGGCCTGGTCGAGACGGTGGTCAGCGCACTCCTGATGATCGCGCTCGTGGTGTTCACCCTCGTCCGGGGTCGTCGGCCGTTCGCCTGGTGGGAGTTCCCCGTGGTGCTGCTGCTGCTCGGCACGCCGGTGGTGCTGGGCGTGGAGCTGATGAACCGGACGTCCCGGCCGCTGGGCTTCGACTTCGTCCCGGTCTACCTCGGGTCGACGATGACCATGCTGGCTCCGGCGGCGCTGCCCGCGGCCGTGGCCGCCGGACTCTCGGTGGCCGAGATCACCGTGTCGGCGACCCTCTGGGCGACCAGGCTGACCGCCGGGCACCTGGCCCGCCGCGTGGCGTACCTGATCCTGGTCCTGCTGCTGGTGATCCGGGTCGGACAGGCAACCACCTCGATCGCCACCTGGGACTTCGTCCGGCAGGGCGGGAACGTCTTCCTGACCTGGGTGATCTTCGCCGGTCTGCTGGCCGGACTGTCCGTGCTGATGCTGCGGCTGGCCGGCGTCCGCGAGCACCTCGCGGTGTCCCGACTCCCCGAGCGCATGGCCGGCATGTCGCTGGCGCTCGGCCTCGGCCTGGTCGGGCTGTCCTTCATCGCCGTCGTGGTGCTCGGCGTCTTCAGCGTCCTGGCCGCGCTCGCGCCCAGCCAGATGGCAGCCCAGTCCGGAGCGTGGTTGAACAGCCTCAGCTCGGTGACCGGCCCCAACGTGTTCCGGATCCTGTTCGCCCTCGCACTGATCGGGCTGGCCATCCGTTTCGCGCGACGGGGCCAGGCCGGTACCGCGCTGCTGCTGACGGCGGTCGGGGTGATGCTGCTGGCCCGGGTGATCCGCTGGGCCACCAGCGGCGTGCTCGACGCGGGGAGAGGCTTCGACGCCCTCAACCTGGTGGCCACGGCGGTACTGCTGGTGGCCATCTCGGCGACGGCCGTGCGCCGACGGCTCACTCCGGAGCGGGCAGTCGGGTTCAGCGGGGCACTGGTGCTGACCGCGCTCCTCGGGTACCACGACTTCGTCTCCGACCCGGTCGGCGCCGTCCTCGGCTTCTCCGGTGCCGGGCTGGTCCTGTTCGGCCTGACCTGGGGGCTGTTCACCGACTCCGGCTATGCGAACTCGGGCAGCCGGAAGTACCCGGTCCCCACCCGGGTGCTCTTCGTCCTGGCCAACGCCATGGTCGCGATCAGCATCCTGGCCTACAGCTCGCTCGTCCGGGATCCGACGGCGACGGTCAACCTGGAGGACTTCGCCGTTGTGGGCGATGAGGTCCTGGGTACTGCTCTGCTGGCCGCCACCTTCGTCTCGGTGCTGACCGCCGTACGCGGCCAGCGACCGATCGAGTAGGGCCGGCCTGCTGGCCACGACGAGGAGAGGTCCTGCCCATGTTCACCGCCACGATCGTGCTCGACCCGGCCTTCTCCGTCGCGCCGGTCAACCGGCGACTGTTCGGTGGCTTCGTGGAGCACATGGGTCGCTGTGTCTACACCGGCCTGTACGAGCCGGACCACCCGCGCGCCGACGAGGACGGCTTACGGACCGACGTGCTGGACCTGGTCCGCGAGCTCGGCGTCACGGTCGTCCGCTATCCGGGCGGCAACTTCGTCTCCGGCTACCGGTGGGAGGACGGCGTCGGTCCCGCCGAGGATCGGCCGACCCGGCTGGATCCGGCGTGGCGCAGCGTGGAGAGCAACCAGTTCGGGCTCGGCGAGTTCGTGCGCTGGTGCCGCAAGGCGGAGATCGAGCCGATGCTGGCCATGAACCTGGGCACCCGGGGCACCGCCGAGGCAATCGAGCTGTGGGAGTACTGCAACCATCCGGGCGGCACCTACTGGTCCGACCTGCGCCGTCGGCACGGCGCCGAGGAGCCCTACGCCATCCGCATGTGGTGCCTGGGCAACGAGATGGACGGTCCCTGGCAGCTGGGGCACAAGTCCGCCGAGGAGTACGGGCGGCTGGCCGCGACCACGGCCCGTGCCCTGCGGCAGTTCGACGCCGACCTGGAGCTGGTGGCCTGCGGCAGCTCGCACCGGCAGATGCCCAGCTTCGGCTCCTGGGAGGCCACGGTGCTGGAGCACGCCTACGACGAGGTCGACTTCATCTCCGCCCACGCCTACTACGAGAACCGCGGCGACCTGGCCAGCTTCCTCGCCTCCTCGGTCAACCTGGACGTCTTCATCGCCGATGTCGTCGCCACTGCCGACCACGTCCGGGCCCGGCTGAACAAGTCGAAGCGGATCTCGATCTCCTTCGACGAGTGGAACGTCTGGTACCTGAGCAAGGTCCCGGGGCAGGTCACGTCCTGGCAGACCACGCCACGGATCAGCGAGGAGGCCTACACCCTGGCCGACGGCGTCGTGGTCGGATCCATGCTGATCACCCTGCTCCGGCACAGTGACCGGGTAACCTCGGCCTGCCTGGCGCAGCTGGTGAACACCATCGCCCCGATCCACGCCGAACCGGGTGGGGCCGCGTGGCGGCAGTCGACCTTCTACCCGTTCGCCCTCACCGCCCGGCACGCACGGGGCGAGGTGCTGCGCGTCGAGCCGGTCGCTCCCCTGGTGCACACCGAGCTGTACGGCGACGTACCGGTCATCGACGCCACCGCCACCCGCGATCCTGCCACCGGTGAGACCACGCTGTTCCTCGTCAACCGCCACACCCAGGACCCGGTGCGGCTGGAGGTCCGCACCACAGCCCTCGGCCCGGTGGTCGTCGGGGACGCAGCGGCCCTCACCGGTTCCGATCCCGCCGCCGCCAACAGCGAGTCGGACCAGCAACGGGTGGTGCCCGCTTCGCTCGAGGTCACTGGGCATGAGGGATTGCTGACCGTTGAGCTCCCGGCCGTCAGCTGGGCCTACGTCCGGCTGGACACTGCCTGACCAGCCCCGGTCGGTCCCGCACTCAGAGCAGCGGCAGCAGGCGGGAGAGCTCGTGGGAGGTGACCTGGCGCCGGTACTCCTCGAACTCGTTGCGCTTGTTGCGCAGGAAGAAGTCGAAGACGTGCTCGCCGAGGGTCTCGGCCACCAGGTCGGAGGTCTCCATGGTCCGGATGGCCTCGTCCAGGTTCCGGGGCAGCGGCGAGATGCCCAGCGCCTGCCGCTCCCGCTCGGTGAGCGACCAGACATCGTCCTCGGCACCCTCCGGCAGCTCGTACTCGCCCTGGATCCCGGCCAGCCCCGCGGCGAGCATCAACGCGAAGGCCAGGTACGGGTTGGCGGCGGAGTCGATCGACCGCAGCTCGACCCGAGCGGAGGACCCCTTGTTCGGCTTGTACATCGGCACCCGGACCAGGGCGGAGCGGTTGTTGCGGCCCCAGCAGATGTAGGCCGGCGCCTCACCACCGCCGGCCAGCCGCTTGTAGGAGTTGACCCACTGGTTCGTGACGGCGGTGATCTCCGCGGCGTGGCGCAGCAGCCCGGCGATGAAGTAGCGGCCGACCTTGGACAGGTGGTGCTCGGCGCTGGCGTCGTAGAAGGCGTTGTTGTCGCCCTCGAACAGCGACATGTGCGTGTGCATCGCCGACCCGGGCCACTCGGTGAACGGCTTGGGCATGAACGAGGCGTAGATGCCTTGGGACAGCGCCACCTCCTTGACCACGACCCGGAAGGTCATGATGTTGTCGGCGGTGGACAGCGCGTCGGCGTAGCGCAGGTCGATCTCCTGCTGGCCGGGTCCGCCCTCGTGGTGGGAGAACTCCACCGATATGCCCATCTGCTCCAGCATGGTGATGGCGCTGCGGCGGAAGTCGGTGCCCAGGCTCTGCGGGGTGTGGTCGAAGTAGCCGGAGCGGTCCACCGGCGTGGGCGGCTGGCCGGGCACGATCGGGTCCTTGAACAGGAAGAACTCGATCTCCGGGTGGGTGTAGAAGGTGAAGCCGAGGTCGGCGGCCTTCTTCAGCGCCCGCTTGAGGACGTAGCGCGGGTCGGCGTAGCTCGGCGAGCCGTCGGGCATCGAGATGTCGCAGAACATCCGGGCGGTCGCCGGGCTCTGGTCCCGCCAGGGCAGCACCTGGAAGGTGGAGGGATCCGGGTGGGCGACCATGTCCGACTCGTAGACCCGGGCGAACCCCTCGATGGCCGACCCGTCGAAGCCCATGCCCTCGGCGAAGGCCCCCTCCAGCTCGGCCGGGGCGACCGCGACCGACTTGAGGAAGCCCAGGACGTCGGTGAACCACATCCGGACGAAGCGGACGTCCCGCTCCTCGATGGCCCGTAGCACGAACTCCGTCTGCTTGTCCACGGCCACAGTCTGCCGGTCAGGACGTAACGCCGATGTTTCGGGCCGGGTGTGTCGAGAAGTCGGTACGCCGCACGGGCCGGTCGCCGACCGACTGGTTGGAGCAGACGCATCTGTCGGCTGACATCGGGGCGAAAGGTAGGGAAAGTGCCGTATCGACAGTCAGCGTCACCGTGTCGGCGCTTCCGCCCGGACTCCTTAGGACTCGTCGTGCTGTTGCTCTACATGCTCATGGTGATCGTCTTCTGGCCCGACCTGTGCGAGGCGGTCGGCTACCTGAGACGGATGTCGGACCGCTGGGAGATTCGCCGGACCGCGCGCCAGGCGGCGGAGAACCTCGACTTCGAGTACGAGCGCCTCGTCGATCTGCAACGTTGACCGGCGACGGAGGTCGGGTGGAGGTCGGACCTGCGCCCGGCGCGACCAGCGGCCGCCCCCGTGCACCGGTGCTGACTCCCTGCGGAGCCCTGACCCCGAACGACTGGCCGGCGTCCGCGAGGTTTGGGCCCGACCTGTCCCTGGTAAGCACTATCGCGTGAGCGCCACGAGGACTGCCGGACCGCTGCCGATGGTCCGGCCACCCACCCTGGCGGTCGGCGAGGGCCGCAGCGCCAGCCGGCTGGAGCTGTTCTTCGACCTCGCGTACGTGCTGGTCGTCATGCAACTGGTCTTGGCCTTCACCGAGAACCTCACCTGGTCCGGTCTGCTGGTCCTGGCCGGCCTGTTCGTCGCTGTCTGGCTGTCCTGGATGGGGTTCACCCTCTACGCCAACCGGTTCGACACCGACGACGTGGTCTTCCGGATCGCCAAGCTCAGCGCGACCCTGGCCATCGCCGGCTGTGCGGCCAGCGCCTCCGACGCGGTCGGGGCGTACGCGGTGCCGTTCGCGGCCTGTTACCTGACCGGTCGGCTGATCCTGCTCGGGCTGTACCTGCGCGCCTGGCGGCACGTGGCCGACGCTCGTCCGACGATCAGCGTCTACCTGACCTGCATCGCCGTCAGCGCGACCCTGTGGGCGGTGTCGCTCGCCTTCCCCGGTCCCACCCGCTACATCCTGTGGGCCGTGGCGGTGCTGGTCGACGCGCTTGGTCCGCCGCTGGCCACCCTGCGCAGGGACAAGCTGCCCCTGCAGATCGAGCACCTCCCCGAGCGCTTCGGCCTCTTTGTCATCCTGGTCCTCGGGGAGGCCATCGGCGGCGTGGTGCGCGGGGTGCACGACGCTTCCTGGGCCCGCGATGCCGTGCTGCTGGGGCTGCTCGGGTTCGTGGTCACGGCCGGACAGTGGTGGATCTACTTCGACACGGGCGCCGAGCAGAGTGCCGATCGGTTGGAGGAGGCCGAGCAGGAGGAGTCCGAGGAGGACCCCGGCGCGAACGGAGAGCATGTGGACGAACGCCACGATCTGTTCGTCTACGGGCACCTGCCGATGACCCTGGGTATCGTGCTGGCCGGCGTCGGCATCGAGGAGCTCGCCCTGCACCCCGAGAAGGGCCTGCCCTCGCCCTACGGCTGGCTGCTGGCAGCCGGGGTCGTGACCTTCCTGGTCGGGATCGCCATGGTCGTGGGCGGGACGGCCCGGAGCTGGAGCTCTATCTGGCCGTGGCCGCTCGCCGCCCTGCCGCTGGTTCCTCTGGTCGCCCTGCTGCCGGTGCTGACCAGCACCGGGCTGCTCGTCGCTACCGCCTTCATCCTGATCGGCATCGCCTTCGTCGGCACCTGGCGGGCCCGGCACCACGGCGAGCCGCCCAGCCGCGAACCCGGTCAGGAGACGCCGCTGGCCGAGCAGTCCGGGACCGGGGCACCGCGACGCGGCTAGGCTCGCCGTGTGGCCGACCTGACCGGCTGGCACCCGGACCCGGGTGGCGCCCGCGGCCGGTTCCGTTACTGGGACGGCTCGCAGTGGTCGGCGGAGACCACCGACGACCCGAATAGGCCTCCGCCCGGTGGTCCGCCGCCCGAGCAGCCGCAGCGCTCCCGGGCCCTGCTGGTCGCGGCCGTTCTTCTGGGTCTGGTCGTGCTGGTGCTGCTCGCACTCCTCGTCCGCACCCTGCTGGCCAACCTCGGCCCGATCACCGTCGACCCTTCGCCCCCACCGACCGTGGTCGGCGACGACTCCTCGCCCACCCCGACATCGACGCCGACTCGGAGCCCGACTCTCACGCCGAGTGCTCCGAGCCCGTTGCCGTCCCCCGCCGCCCCGGTGCCCTGCCCCCTCGGACTACCGGGACAGCGGGCGCCGCACCCGGTCGACGGCCGGGTGTACGGCGGCAACCTGTCCTTCCCGGCCGAGCCGACCTTCCGCCCGGCCACCGAGGAGTATCGGATGATCTTCGCGTTCGACGTCATCCAGCAGCCGCTGCCGGTCAACGCGTCGCCTCCGTGGATCGCCCAGCTGGCGGTTGGTCAGCTTCGGGCGGAGAGCGGTTTCGTGAACGATTCCCGAATCACCGCCGAGAGTCTGGTGCAGTGCCTGATGACCGGCCCGATGTACGACCCCTACGAGCCCACCCGGGCGGACCGGCGTAGCGAGATCACATCGGTCAGCGGCAAGCAGGGATGGCTGATCGACTCCGACGTCACGGTGGCCGCGCCCGGACTGCCGTTCGCGGGCGACCGGGTGGTGGTCGTCGTCGTTCCCGACGGAACCAACTGGGGCTTCTTCTTCGGCGCCGTGCCGATCGGCGACGCCGACCTCAACGCGACCCTCGACCGGACCGTGGCCAGCCTCCAGGCGACCTGATCATGCTCGTCTCGCACCCGTCGGGCCTTCCGAGCTGTCGCCGTCGTCGCTCTTCGGGAACGAAGAGCAGGTTCACTCATCGCTCCTCCGGACGGCACCCGGCTCCTCCGATGCTCGACGAGCCGGTGTGTCAGCCGACCGCGGCCGCGGGCTCCGCGATCTCCTCCGCGATCACCGTCATCGACTCGAGCAACGGCGCCCCAAAGGTGGTGGCCATGGCCACATCACCGGCGTCACGGCCCCGGCCGATCAGCACCCGGCCCTTGCGCCGCTCGTTGTTGCGCGGGTCGAACGTCCACCACCGGTCGCCCAGGTAGACCTCCATCCACGCCGAGAAGTCGATCGGCACGCCGCGCGGCGGCACCTCGATCTCGGGCAGGTAGCCGAAGACGTAGCGGGCCGGGATGTTCAGGGCCCGGCAGAACGACACCGCCAGATGGGTGTAGTCCCGACACACCCCGTAGCCGGAGGCGTGTACGTCGGCGGCCGTGCTTTGCGGCGTCGAGCTCCCGTAGGAGAAGGTCAGATGGCCGTGCACGTAGTCGCAGATGGCCTGCACCCGCCGATAGCCGGGCGCCATCGTGCCGAACCGGTTCCAGGCCTCCCGACCCAGGACATCAGGGAGGCAGTAGCGGCTGGGCAGGGTGAAGATCAGCGTCTCGTCCGGCAGCTGGTCGGCGGACACCTCCGGCGCGTCCTCGTCGACGTCCTCAACCGCGTCCGGGACCTCGACCGACGCCCGGTAGGTGATCACCGACTGCCCGGCCGGGATGGTGACCCGACGGCAGGGATTGCCGTAGATGTCGGAGTACGTGCGGGTGGGCGTCTCCGGCCGCATCGACCATTCGGCCTCGACCACCTCCGCCGTCTGATCGACGATCGGCTCGACCTGGAAGACCGCAGCGACGTCGAAGGACGAACGATGGACGAAGTCGCAGCCGACAGCGAGCCGACGGCTCACTGCGACGATGACGACTGCGGCGGGTTCTGCGGCGACGTGGGATCGGAGATCGTGGAATCGGGGTAGGTGGGCTCAGCGAGGGTGGCGTCGCCGATGCTGGCGCCCGTGACCGTGGAGTCAGTGGCGGCGAAATCCGACGCCGTGGAGTCCGACGGCGTGGAGTCCGACGCCGTGGAGTCCCCGGCCGTGGAGCTCTTGACCTTGTCCGCCGCCGCGGTGACCACGTTTGCGACCGGGTCGGGGAGCTTGCCGGCGCTCTGCTTGACGGTGTCGCTCAGGTTCGCCACCGTGTCCTGCACCGTGGGCGACTTGATGAAATCCTGCGCCTGCCCGCGGAGCTGCTCGAACCGGGCCCGGCCGGCCTTGGTGCCGAGCACGTAGCCGATGCCGCCCGCGGTGGCGGCGACGAGGACTGTCTTCAACTTCATGGCAACTCCAGAGTGAGACGACGGGCTGACCAGGTCGAGTTTACGACGTAAGCAGCCGGGCGGCGAGACCGGGTCGGACCCGGAACGGGACGCTTTCGGGGCCACGTGGCAAGGTCGAACCATGGCGGTACGGCGGATCGAGGCGCGTGGGCCGGCTCCGGCCGAGGAGGTCTGGGAGCGTTACGCCACCCTGTCCCGGTGGCCGGAGTGGTCGCCCCAGATCAGCCAGGTGGAAGCCAGCGCCAACCGACTCGCCCTCGGCGTACGCGGCACCGTGCACGCGGGCGGCGTCCTGCCGCTCAGGTTCACGGTCACGTCCTGCCGTCCCGAGGACCGGACCTGGAGCTGGCAGGTCCAGCTGGGCCCGGTCACCCTCGACCTCGACCACGCCGTGTACCGGTCGGGGTCCGGGTCGCGGAGCACCCTCTCCCTGTCCGGGCCGGCCCTGCTGGTCGCCGCGTACGCGCCGCTGGCCCAGCTCGCCCTGCGCCGCCTGTGCTCGCTCAGCGGGTCGTAGCCCGCGTCCGGGCCGCGGGTCAGCGGTCGGGATCGTCGTTCCAGCGCGGGTCGTTGTCGTACGCCTCGTTGCGCTCCTCCACCCGCTGCAGCGCGCGCTCGGCCTCCTCACGACTGGCGTAGGGGCCGAGCCGGTCGCTCGCCCGTCCGGCCTTGTTGTCCCGGACCGCGGTCTTGGTCCTGAGGTCGAACCACCACTGGTCGTCCGCCATCTCACCCACTCCCTTTCTTCGCAGTTCGACGCTACTCCTGACCCGGCTGGCCTAGACTCGGAGCCGGACGAGTCGGCCAGGCGATCGCGGTTCCACCTAGTGGGGCTGAGGAAAGTCCGGACTCCGACGAGCACGGTGGTGGGTAACGCCCACCCGGGGTGACCCGCGGGACAGTGCCACAGAAAACAGACCGCCCCTCGCAGGAGGGGTAAGGGTGAAACGGCGGTGTAAGAGACCACCAGCATCCCAGGTGACTGGGGTGGCTAGGTAAACCCCACCGGGAGCAAGATCGAAAGGACGCGTCCGCGCGTCTGCGGAGGCGCTCGAGGGCTGCTCGCCCGAGCCTCCGGGTAGATCGCACCAGGCTGCTGGCAACAGCAGTCGCAGATGGATGATCGCCCTCCTGCCTCGGCAGGAGTACAGAATCCGGCTTACCGGCCGACTCGTTCCTCCTCCCGAACCCATCCGTGACCGCCCCGCGCCGACGTACCGTGAATCCATGGACCCGGAGGCCATTCGCGCCCGCAAGCGGCGCTGCACGCGGGCGGTGCTGGTCGGCCTGGTGGTGATGGCCGTCGCCCTGCTGCTCAGCGGTATGCGGGTGGCCCCGGATCTGGTGACCACGGCGGCGGCGATCGTCGGGTTCGGTCTGGTGATGTACGGCGTCCACGTCGGCTGGCTGGTCTTCTACGAGAGTGAGCCCGACGGGCCACCGGTCTGAGCCGGCCGGCCGTAGGCCGAGGGCGACCATGACGAGCAGCAGGGCCAGGGTCACGAACATCGCCACCGGCCCGGGCGTGCGGGCGAGCCAGGGTGCGACGAGCGCCCCACCAGCCGTCCGGCGGCCACGGCGAACGCAGGCTCATAGGAGACAGGGAGGCGGGACGGTCGCCGCCGTACGGCGCACGGCACAATGGGCCTCGCCATGCCCGAGCTGCCCGAGGTCGAGAGTGCCCGGGCCGCCGTGGAGCGCGGTGCCCTCGACCGCCGGATCGCCGAAGTGGACGACACCGACGGCTGGGTCTGCCGGCCCCACCCGCCCGGCGAGATCCGGGCTGCGTTGGTCGGTCGCACCCTCACCGGCGCCTTCCGCCGCGGCAAGTCGATGTGGTGCGAGACGTCCGGGGTCGGCCGGTCCCGCACCGCGGGACCGGTGCTCGGCATCCATCTCGGGATGAGCGGTCACCTGCTGGTCACCGATGCGCGCGGCCGGCTGAACGAGGGCGGCGACTGGCTGGGCCAGCGAGCCGGTCGGGCGGCGGAGCGGGCCGAGGTGAACCCGGTGTGGGTGCGGTTCACCGTGACGTTCACCGACGGCGGCAGCCTGCGGCTGTTCGACCAGCGGCGGCTGGGCCGGATCCGGCTGGACCCGGCGGTTCAGCGGCTCGGTCCCGATGCCCAGGAGATCGGCCGCCGGGAGTTCGCCGAGCGGGTCAGTCGTAGCCGGGCGCCGGTGAAGGCCCGGCTGCTGGACCAGTCGCTGGTCGCCGGCGTGGGCAACCTGCTGGCCGACGAGACACTGTGGCAGGCCAAGATCGCACCGCGCCGACCGGCCGACGAGCTGACGCCGGCTGAGCTGAACCGGCTGCTACGCGCTCTGCACCGGTCGGCCCAGGCGGCGATCGACCAGGGCGGCGTGCACACCGGCGAGATGATCGGTGCGCGCAAGACCGGTGCCCACTGCCCGCGCTGTGGCGCGGAGATGCAGCGGGCCACCGTCGGTGGGCGCACGACCTACTGGTGTCCCCGCGAACAGAGATGAGTCGAGATGCCCACGTTCGGAACCGGCACCCCCACCTCACGGGTTAGCATCCTGCGGTGACCGCACGAATGCGTGGCATTTTTCGACTCGGATGCGTTGGTGCCGCCACTTTGCTGGTGCTGACCGCGTCCCCCGGGGTCGGACATGCGGACACGCCGAGCCCTGTGCCGGCGCCTACGGGCTCCCCCACTCAAACTTCGGTCTCGCCGTCGCCGTCGGCGTCGCCAACGGCGTCGGCCGCCCCCACCCCGACGGCACTGCCGTCCTCGACCACGACGCCGACGGCCGATCAGCAGCGGCCTCAGGCCGAGGCCGAGGCTGAGGCCCCGGGCCTGACGCTGACCGTGCGCTCGACGTACGGGTCGGGCGCCTCGTTCTGGTCCGACATCGGCTCCTACGTCTTCCGCGGCACTGCCGCCGGGCTCCCCGACGGCAGCCCGATCTCGGTGTACTACCGGGTGGGCACCGGCAGTTGGCGCGGACTGGCCAGTGGACGGACCGAGGGTGGCGAGTTCGCCATCAACAAGCTCGTGGGCAGCGACGGGACCTTCAGCTTCATCGCCACCACGGGGGGCGCTCCGGGCAGTGCGGACGCGGTGGCCAGCAACTCCGTCTCAGTCACGGTCGGGGACTCCAGGGTCGTGTTGAAGCGGCCGGTGTCGCGGATCGACTCCCTGAAGAACCCGGAGCTGAGCGGTTCCATCGTGCCGGCTCGCTCCGGGGTCACGATCAACATCGAGGTGCTGCGGAGCGGGCGGTTCCAGACGGTCGCCACCACCCGGACCGACGCGAGCGGCCGCTACACGACGAGGTTCACCTACGGTCGCGGCAACCTGACCGGGTACCGGATCCGCGCCACCTACCGGGTCCCGAACCGCGCCTACTGGGAGGCCGCGAAGAGCCACTACGTCGCCCGGATCGCCATCCTCAATGCGGTGGTCACCCCGACCACGGCGGCCGAGGTCGCCAAGACCTACCACGCCGGCTGCCCGGTTGGACGGTCCCGGCTGAGCACCGTCCGGATGAACTTCTACGGGTCCGACAAGAGGATGCACCGCGGTCTGATCATCGTCCGCTCGGACCTGGCCGGGGAGATCAAGTACGCCTTCAGCCGCGCACTCGGCGTCCGCTTCCCGATCTCACGGATGCGCAACCCCAACGACTACGGCGGCAACGACCCGGTGCAGATGCGCGCCGACAACTCCAGTGGCTTCAACTGCCGGTCGGTGGTCGGCAACCCCTACCGGAGGTCGCCGCACTCCTACGGCATCGCCATCGACGTCAATCCGCGCCAGAACCCCTACCGCGACGTCACCGGCAAGTGGTGGCCGGAGAACGGCCGGGAGTACATCGACCGGACGCCCCGCCGGGGCGGCATGCTGAACCGCGATTCAACGCTGACCCGGGCGCTGCGTAACGACGGCTTCTTCTGGGGCGGCCTGTGGTCCCCGGGCAAGGACTACCAGCACTTCCAGTACTGATGGGTCCACTCCCACGCCGCCTCGGAGCGGCCCTGGTCACGCCGGCCGGGATCGTCGGTCTGGTTGCCTGCAGCGGCCCGGAGACGGTGCCCGCGCCCACCGCTCCACCGCCGAGCCCGACGGCGACCGCCCTGCCCTCCCCCACCACCACCTCGGCCACCGGTGGCGTTACGGCCGCCCCGAGAACCGCGGCCACGGTCGCCGCCGAGCCGACCACCACCAACACCCTGCCGCCCCCGCCGCCGCCCAGCGGCCCGGCGCCCTCGACCGCCGGGCAGCTGACGGCCAAGGCCCTGCCGGTGCCCAAGGGCTGGCGGACCGTGGCGCTGGACGGCGGCGAGGAGGAGGGCTTCGAGGGCAACGGGACCTGGGTGCACGAGCGCGACCCGCGCTACGCCGCCTCGGACACCATCGGCGTCGGCTGCTCCCCGGTGACTCGCGACGACTACCGCGATCCGGTCGCGGCGCTGGAGGGCAACTACGAGGGCCCCGACCGGTTGCCCGGTGTCGGCCTGGCCATGCAGTTCGCCGACCCGGGGGCCGCGGAGCGCTACTTCACCCTGTACCGCGAGCAGGTGGAGGCCTGCACCGAGGCGGACGGGCCGGTGCGGACCACCCTGATCGATGGCGTGGACGGGCTGGCCGACCACCGCCGCTACGACGACGGCGACTGGACCGAGGTCGGTCGGCAGGTCGGCAGTCGCGTGGTGCTGGTCATCCTGAGCGACCCCGGCCACAAGATGACCAAGTCCGCGGTCGAGGAGATCCTCGCCCAGATCACGTAGTCCGCAAGTCTGCTGCAGCGTGCTGCACTTTCGCGGCGGAGAAACTGCAGCAACCCGATGCCGTGGCTTACCAGGCGAGCGGCGGTCGGCAACCGATCCCGCCCATGGACGACGTCGTCCGGGTCGGTTCGACTGGTCGTGCCACCGAGATTCACCGTTACGCCGGACCCGGTCAGGTCGTGAAGCGACCAGGGCCACGCGACGGCCGGTGAGGACTGAAGTCGGTGGTCGGCTCGGGCAACCCACGGAGCGTGGACGGGCCTGGCGGGAGCCCGAGCCTGCGAGGGCGGATGGTTGCGTCGCGGGCGCCCGCGAACGACCACCACTTAGCGAGGAGGCGTTAGGCGAGTTCGAAGGAGACGACACCCTTGGTCACGTCGGCGGTGGTCAGGCGGACCCGGACCTCCTCGCCGTAGGGCAGGTGCGAACCCTGGATCTTGGCCGAGACGGCGGGCTCGGGGATCACCACGGTGCCCCGGTCGCGCTCGCGGTCGACCTCGACCACAGTGCCGGGAAAGACGTCGCCGACCCGGTCCTTGAGCAGGAAGGCCTCCACCAGGTCGATCACCGCCCGCTCGTACCGCTTCGCCCGCCGCTCGGCGTCGGCCATCTCCTCGGGCAGCGCGTCCAGGCGCCTGCGCACCCACTCGGGCACGGGCTGGTCGGTGCACAGGGCGACGCAGATCTCGCCGGCGTAGCGGTCCACCAGCCGACGCAGCGGCGCGGTGACGTGCGCGTAGTCGATGGCCAGCGCGGCGTGCTCGGCGTCCTCCGGCACCCCGCCGCTGAACGCCCGGTACCCCGCCCCGCGGAACAGCGAGGTGCAGGCGTTGAGCATCGCCGCATCCCGCGGCTGCTCGGGGTCCAGGCTGCGGACGAAGTCCGGGTAGTCCAGCTCGGCCGGCCAGCGGATGCCCAACGCCCGGGCGGTCTGCCGCAGCCGCCGCAGCGCCCCGGAGTCGGCCGGCGGCATGGTGCGCAGCACGCCGGTCTGGCCGTAGAGCATCAGGTGCGCCGCCGCCATCCCGGTGAGCAGCGAGATCTGAGCGTTCCAGCCCTCCACCGCCAGCGGCGCCCGGAACACCAGCCGCCAGCCGGAGTCCTCAGCCACCACCTCCTGCTCCGGCGTCTGCAGGCTCACGCCGCCACGCTCCACCTCCCGCCGCTCGCGCCAGCGGCCGACCAGCGACAGCAGGTCCAGGGTCTCCCGCGCCGAGCCGCCGTCGATCTCGGCCTGCGCCTCGACGTAGCTCAGCTGGGCCCGGCTACGCACCAGCGCGCGGTTCACCTCGACTGCGGTCATCTTGCCGCGGACATCGAGCTGGAGCGTCCAGAGCAGGGCCGGCCGCACCTGGTCCGGCAGCAGACTGGCCGCGCCTTCGCTGAGCGCCGGCGGGTGCAGCGGAGTCCGGCGATCCGGCGCATACAGCGTCATCCCCCGCCGATGGGCCTCCTGGTCGACCGCGTCACCGGGCGTGACGAAGGCGGCGACGTCGGCGATGGCGTACGAGACCACGAAGCCGGTCCCGTTCCGGGTTATGTGGAGGGCCTGGTCGAGGTCCCGGGACCCCTCGGGGTCGATGGTGACGAAGTCGATATCGGTGCGGTCAACCTCCGGGAGCCGCGGCACAGCGGACGCGCGCTCGGCCGCGGCGAGGACCTCGGCCGGGAACTCGTCCGGCACCTCCAGCTCGGTCCGGATGGCGGCCAGGCCGTCCGCCAGATCGGCGGGCGCCTCAGGAGGCAGATCGACCCTGCGAGCGGGCATCAGAGCCCCGAGTTCTTGGTCCGAACCAGGATCCGGCTGCACTCCTCGCAGCGCAGCACCTCGTCGGCGGGCGCCGCGGCAAACCCCCGCAGGTCGGCCGCGTTCACCTCCAGCTGGCAGCCGGTGCACCGCCGGGCCCTCAGCTCGGCGGCGCCGACCCCGCCGTGACTGGCCGCGACCCTGTCGTACAGCGTGAGCAGCGTCGGCTCGATGGTCGGGGCGATCGCGTCCCGTTCCGTACGCCGCTGGCCGACCTCGGCGTCCAGGGCGGCCAGCTGCTCGTCCCGCCGGGCCGTCACCTCGGCCACCGCAGCGGCCAGCTCGTCGACCCGCCCGCGCAGTCGATCCCGGTCGGCCACGGCCTGCTCCAGCTGTTCCATAACCTCGAGTTCGGCGTCCTCCAGGTCGCCGATCCGCTTCTTGAGGTGGTCCACCTCCGCGACCATCGACGACAGCGCCTTGGCGTCCGGCACGGAGCCGTCGGCGATCCGTCGCTGGTTGCGGACCAGCCGTTCGCGCACCGGCTCGAGGTCGGACTCGGCCTTGGTCTGCTCCAGCTCCAGGTCGCTCACCGCCGTGTCCGCGGCCACCAGGTCCGACCCGGCCGCGGCCTGCTCGGCCTTCAGCCGGGCGAGCTCGGCATGCTCCGGCAAGGTACGGCGCCGATGGTCGAGCTGGGCCAGTGCGGAATCGGTCGCCTGCAGGTCCAACAGCCGCTGCTGCGAGCCGGGATCGGCCTTGATCGTCCTCAACTCCTCCGAACGAGCGCGCCGGTCCGGACCGCGGCGCCTGACCCACCCTACTGATCGGGAATTTCCGTCGTCGGAGGGGAATGAAACCCGACCCGGACCGGTTGCGCCAGTCAGACACCCGTCCCCGCGGCCTGAAGTCGCCCGGCTCGTGATCCGATCTCGGCCACACCGTCGTGAGCCCCGCACACCAGCCTGTGAAGGACTGATTCATGACGTCCGTGGCCGCTCCGGCCCTGGAGGCCGCCCGCTCCCGCGACATCTCTCCTGCCGACCGGTTCGTCGGGCGCCGCTACGTCCGGCTCGTCGTCGTGCTGGGCGCCCTGATGGCCATCGGCCCGCTCACCATCGACACCTACCTCCCGGCGCTGCCTCAGCTCAGTGCGGAGATGGGTGCGACCGACGCCCAGGTCCAGCTCACGATCACCGGGCTGCTGCTCGGTCTCGGTGTCGGCCAGCTGGTCATCGGGCCGCTGTCGGACACCGTCGGTCGCCGCCGCCCGCTGCTGATCGGCCTGGCCGCCCATGGCGCCATGTCGCTGCTCTGCGCGCTGGCCCCCTCGATCGCGATGCTCACCGCCACCCGGGTCCTGCAAGGGGTGGCCGGAGCGGCCGTGTCCGTCGTCGTCATGGCCATCGTCCGCGACCTGTTCACCGGGATCCGCGCGGCCCAGCTGCTGTCCCGGCTGATCCTGGTGATCGGCGTTGCGCCCATCCTCGCCCCCTCGCTGGGCAGCGCCTTGCTGAACCTCACTTCCTGGCGGGGCATCTTCGTCGTGCTCGCCGTGGCCGCCGCCGGCCTGTGGGTGCTGGCCTGGCGCGCCCTGCCCGAGACCCTGCCGGCGTACCGCCGTCAGCCCGCGACCGTACGCGGTTCGCTCCGCTCCTACCGCCAGCTGTTCCGCGACGGCACCTTCCTGGTGATGGTGGCCGTCGCCGGCCTCAGCTTCGCCACCGTGTTCGCCTACGTCGCCGGCGCGCCGTTCATCCTGCAGGGCCGCTACGAGCTCTCGCCGCAGCAGTTCGGGCTCGCCTTCAGCGCCAACGCGGTCGGCATGATCATCATGACCCAGCTGAACCCGATCCTGGTCGGCCGCCACGGACCGGTGCGGGTGATGTCGGTCGGCGTGCTGATCGCCGCGACCGGAGCAGCCGCGCTGCTGACCACCGCCCTGACCGGGTTCGGCGGGATGCTCGGCTTCCTGGTGCCGCTCGGGGTCATCCTGGGCGCGGCGGGGATCTGCTTCCCGAACGCCCCGGCCATCGCGCTGAGCCGGCACGGTGAGGTGGCCGGCACCGCGGCCGCGATGCTGGGGGCAGCGCAGTTCCTGGTTGCCGGATCGGTGGCGCCGCTGGTCGGTGCGCTGGACGACGGCGACGGGGTCGCGATGGCGGCCGTCATCGTCGGCACCACCGCCCTGGCCGCCACCCTGTTCTGGACCGCGCGCCGTCGGCTGCTGGTCGAGTCGGGGCCGGTCGACCAGGACCACAACCTCGCCCACGCCTAGGACTGTGGGGCAGCCGCAGCTGCCGTCCGGGTCAGCCGGCCAGCTCGTGCACCGGCGCGTTCCACAGTTCCAGTGTCTGGCCGTCCCGCTCCTCCGACAGCACACAGATGGTGCCGGTGTGCAGCTCGAACTGCGCGCCGGCCCGCAGGTCGAGCCCCAGCCAGGCCACGGTCAGGGCCCGCAGCGCATGCCCGTGGCCGAACAGGATGGCCTGCTCCACATCGGCGGCATGGATCTTGGCGATCAACCGGTCCATCCTGGCCCGCATCTGCTCCGGCGACTCGCCGCCGGGGGTCGGGCCGGTCCAGATCAGCCAGTCCGGGTCGAAGCGCTCGCGGATCTCGTGCGTGGTGATTCCCTCGTAGTCCCCGTACTTCCACTCCGCCAGGTCGGGCTCGACCGTCGGCTCGTACGCGCCGGTGAACCCGGCCAGCTCGGCCGTCCGCCGGGCCCGCTGCCGCGGGCTGGTCAGGATCAGCTGGAACGCCGCCGGGTCCAGGTAGCCGCGGAGCAGCCTGGCCTTGTCCTCCCCGGACGGCGTCAGCGGAAGGTCGGTCACCGAGGTGTGCCGGCCGTTGAGGCTCCACTCGGTCTCACCATGCCGGATCAGGTACACCTGGGTCACCCGGGCAGACTAAGGCACGCTCCCCGTGAATCCGCGAGCGTCGGTGAGGCCGGGGCGCGGTCCGGCCTTACCGACCAAGCGAGCACGACCCGCTCGTGAATGACTGAGCGATGAGACCGAAAGGGTCGTGCGAGCGCGGAAGGAAGGCCGGAGCTCGAGCGCACGGCCGAGCGCGAGCGGGAAGGACGA
>DATHBQ010000274.1:0-6941 GCA_035296105.1 Propionibacteriaceae bacterium
TTCAAGGCCTGGGAGGAACGGGTGCTGGTCGAGCTGGCGGCGAGCGGCGAACGGGCTCGCCGTCGGAGCGATCCGACGGACTCCGCGCTCAGCTCCCAGGAGACCCGGGTCGCGTTGCTGGTGGCCCAGGGCCTCACCAACCGCGAGGTGGCCACGACCTTGTTCCTCAGCCCGAAGACGGTGGAGCACCACCTCAGCTCGGTGCTGCGCAAGCGCGGGCTGCGCAGCCGGACCGAGCTGGCCCACGACCTCGCCGGCGCTGCGCCGACCTGATCCGTCAGGCGTGCGTGGCCGCGACCGGCTCCCCGCGCAGCGCCATGGCGACGGCGGCCGTGTCGTTCAGCACGAACAGCTCGATCGGGAAGTCGTCCGGCCCGCGGACGTTCAGGTGCCAGCCGGCGTCGGACTCCACCACCGGGGTGGGCTGGCCGTCCGGACCCGGGAACTGTGCGGCCCAGCGGCGTAGCTCGTCCGGGTCGGAGACGGCGAGGGACACATGGTCCAGGCCGGGGTTGTGCTCGGAGAACGGGCCGCGTACCGCACCGCCGTGCGAGGTGAGGATGACCGCGATCCGGGCGTCCCGGTGCAGCAGGAACCGGTAGGACGGGTCGTCGTTCTGGGACTCGAAGCCGAGCACGTCCCGCCAGAACGCGACCGCCGACTCCAGGTCGGGCACGCTGAACGAGAGGTGCGAGACGCCCGCCAGGGCCGGCATCAGCGGTCACCGCCGGAGCTGATCCGGGTCCGCCACTGCAGCCCGGACGCGGTACGCCAGTCGAGGAACGGCCAGGCGCGGATCCCGATCAGCGGCTCTCCGTACGCCATCCGCTGCTGGTAGGCGGCCCAGAGCTCCCGGAGGCCGCGGCGGCCGGCCGGTGACACCGGCGGTGCCGGGGAGGTGGTGGAGGTGGTGATGATGTCCATGCCCTCACGCTCGCGCCGCAGGCCCACCCCTCGCATGGGGCAGATCCCCCAATCCCCGACCACGGCCGCCCGAACTGGTCAGGCCGTTGTCCCGCGCGACGCCGCCGGGTGCCACTTCGAGCCCTTCGCACGCCCGCACTCGACCTACCCGCCCACTTCGAGCCCATCACTCGCACTCCCAACCTTCGACCGAAGGCTCGAAGTGTGCGCAAGGGGCTCGAAGTGAGGTGAGGGCACGGTGGTCAAGCGGGGCGGAGCGTGGTCACATCCCGGCATGGGGAGCATCTCGAGCGTCTGGATGGTGCCGCCCGTCGCCTCGTGCGCGTGGGCTACCTGCGGATCCACCCGGACGGGAACGGCAGCCGGGTAGTCGTGCACCAGCTGGTCAACCGTGCGGACCAGGCCGAGTTCATGGCCGGCGCCGGGGCGATGGTGCTGGGCCGCCTGCGGGCCAATATTGTGGCCGCTCTGGCCGGATCAGGCCCGCCGCAGCGCCCGCCTGGGACCAAGCAGTCCCGCTCACGCCGGCCGGAGTGATTCCCCCATCGCACTTCGAGCCAGGAAGGGCCTGGAGCGTCAGCGCCAGCCCAGCTCCGGGGCCACGTAGCGGACCACGCTGTCGAGGATATGGGCGTTGTAGTCGACCCCGAGCTGGTTGGGGACGGTCAGCAGCAGGGTGTCGGCGGCGGCGATCGCCTCGTCCTCGGCCAGCTCCGCCACCAGCTTGTCCGGCTCACCGGCGTAGGTCTTGCCGAAGCGGGCGTTGCCGCCGTCCAGCCAGCCGACCTGGTCGGTGCTGGAGCGCTCCCGCCAGAACAGCTGACGGTCCACTTCCTCGACGATCGGGAAGATGCTCCGGCTCACCGACACCCGCGGCTCGCGGGTGTGACCCGCCGCCGACCACGCGGCGCGGTAGCGGGCGATCTGCTCGGCCTGCAGCTGGTGGAAGGGGACGCCGGTGTCCTCGGTCAACAGCGTCGAGCTCATCAGGTTGAGGCCCTGCTCGCCGGTCCACTCCGCGGTCGCCCGGTTGCCCGCGCCCCACCAGATCCGGTCCCGCAACCCGGGCGAGTGGGGCTCGATCCGCAGCAGACCCGGCGGGTTGCTGAACATCGGCCGCGGGTTCGGCTTCGCGAATCCTTCGCCGGACAGCACCTCCAGGAAGCGTCGAGCGTGCTCCCGGGCCATGTCCGCGTCCGTGCTCCCGTCGGCCGGCACATGGCCGAAGTAGCGGAAGCCGTTGATCACCTGCTCGGGCGATCCCCGGCTGATGCCGAGCTGGAGCCGTCCACCGGAGATGAGGTCCGCGGCACCGGCGTCCTCGGCCATGTAGAGCGGATTCTCGTACCGCATGTCGATGACGGCGGTCCCGATCTCGATCCGGCTCGTCCGCGCGCCGATCGCCGCCAGCAGCGGGAAGGGCGAGGCCAGCTGGCGGGCGAAGTGGTGCACGCGGAAGTAGGCGCCGTCGGCGCCGATCTCCTCGGCCGCCTCGGCCAGCTCGATCGACTGCAGCAGCGCGTCGGAGGCCGTCTGCACCGCTGAGTGCTCCGACGGCGTCCAGTGCCCGAACGAGAGGAACCCGATTCTCTTCACGTCTGGCCGAACATGCAACACCTCCCTCGCATTCCCGAGGGCCGGCCGGTGACCTGGCGTTCGCGCCAGTTCCTCGCGTTCACGCCGTCTATATCGGCCGCGAACGCCACGAGAGCGCGCGAAGTTCGCATGGTTCAATGACGTCGAGGCCGGGGACAGCGGGTCGGTCGAGGAGGCGCATGACCACGTTCGCGCTGATCGGCAGCGGCTTCCGGGCGCAGGCGTTCCTCAAGGTGGCCCGGGAACTGGGCACCGTCCGCTGCGCCGGCGCCGTGGTGCGGACACCCCGCGCGCTCGACGTGCCGACCTTCCGGTCCCTCGAGGAACTGCTGCGCGAGGGGCCGGTCGACTTCGTGCTGACCGCGACGCCGAAGCCGGTGACGCCAGCGGCCGTCGTCGAGGGGGTGGACCGCGGGCTGCCCGTGCTGGCCGAGACCCCACCGGCTCCCGACCTCGACGGGCTGCGCGCGCTGTGGTCGGCGGTCGGCGACTCCGGGCTGGTGCAGGTCGCCGAGCAGTACCCGCTGATGCCCACCCATGCCGCTCGCGCGGCCCTGGTGGCCACCGGAGCCATCGGGCAGCCTACGCAGGTCCAGGTCTCCTCCACCCAGCAGTACCACGCCGCGGCCCTGATCCGGACGCTGCTCGGCGCCGGCCGCGGACCGGTCACCGCTCGGGCCACCCGGTTCAGCGCTCCGCTGATCTCGCCGCTGAGCCGCGCGGGCTGGACCGACGACGAAGCGGCGCACCCGACGGCGACGACCATCGCCACCCTGGACTTCGGCGACGACCGCTCCGGGGTGTACGACTTCACCGAGGGGCAGACCCGCAACCTGCTCCGGTTCCGCCGGCTCACGGTGCGCGGGTCGTCCGGCGAGGTGCACGACGACGAGGTGGTCCGGATGACCGGACCTCGCACCCTGGTCCGCAGCCCGCTGGTCCGCCGGCAGACGGGGCACGATCTGGACCTGATCGGTTACGACACCGAGCACATCTCGGTCGGGTCCGAGGTCCTGTACCGCAACCCCTATCCCGGTCGGCGCTGGATGGACGACGAGATCGCGATCGCCACGCTGCTGGAGCGCACCGCCGGCTGGGTACACGGCGAGGGTCCGGAGCCGTATCTGCTGGCCGAGGGGATCCAGGACCACCAGATCGCCCTGGCCATCGAGGAGGCGGCCGACAACGACGCTCCGGTGACCACATCGGTCGAGGCCTGGACCGCTACGGCCTGAGCGACCCATGCGCCCTGAGCCGGCGAAGGCCCTCGACAGGCTCAGGGGTCATCGACCGGCTCAGGGCGCATCGGTCAGGACAGCAGCCAGGTGATGGTGACGATCGCCGGCACCGACAGCAGCGTGGCCACGAAGATGACGTCCCGAGCGAGAATCACCGCGCGGTCGTAGCGCATGGCGAAGGTGAACACGTTCTGGGCGGTGGGCAGCGCGGCGATCACCGTGACGGCCAGCAGGTCGTGCCCCTCCAGCCCGACCGCGTACGCCCCGAGCAGGTACGCGGTCACCGGCTGGACGACCAGCTTGAGGCCGACCAGCCCGGCGATCTGACCGGGCGGCTCCCCCGTGCCCAGCCCCGGTCCGAGCCGGAGCGAGATCCCGTACGCGATCAGCATGGCCGGCACGGCCATCCCGCCGACCAGGGTCAGCGGCGCGTTGATCGGCAGCGGCAGCTTGACCCCGGTCAGGGCCAGCACCAGCCCGATCAGCGACGCCACGGCGAGCGGGTTGCGGAGCGGCGCCGAGACCCGCAGCAGCAGCCGCTTTCCGCGGGAGGTGTCGGGGTGCGGCGTGCGGGTGAGCCCGTCGAGCACGGCCAGCCCGATCGGCTGGAGCACCAGCAGCTGGGCGAGCAGCATCGGGGCGATCAGGGCGGCGTCGCCCAAGGCATACGCGGCGATGGGCAGGCCGAGGTTGCCCGCATTGACGTACGACCCGCAGAAGGTGGCGATCACGGTCTCACCGCTGTCCCGCTTCCACACCAGGCGGGCCAGCAGCACGGCCAGGGCGGCCGCGACCGCGACGCTGCCCAGCGAGGCGATCAGGTCGGCCGAGAGCAGCCGGTGGACGTCGGTGCCGCCGAGCACGGTGATCATCAGGGCCGGGCTGGCCACGAAGAACGAGGTCCGGGTCAGCACATGCTGGGCGGTCTCGTTGAGCACCTTCAGATGGGCCAGCAGGAAGCCGAGCCCGATGATCAGGCCGATGGTGGCGAAGCCGGCGAGAACTCCCGACACTCAGTGCCTCAGCCGGTCAGATACGGCGCGACCAGCTCGCGGTACCGCTGCGCCATCGTGTCGACGACCTCCGCGGGCGGCTGCGCCCAGAGGTCGGCGTTGAAGATCTCCACCTCCACGTCGCCGGTGTACCGCGCCGCGGCAACCGCCCGGGTGAACGCCGGGAAGTCGATGTGCCCGTCGCCCATCATCCCGCGGGCCAGCAGCGTGTCCGCCGGCAGCGGAGTGATCCAGTCGCAGACCTGGTAGCTGACGATGCGGTCCCCCGCCCGCCGGATCTGGTCGGCGATCCCGGGCTCCCACCACACGTGGAACGTGTCGACGACCACGCCGACCTCGCTGGGGTCGAAGCGCTCGGCGATGTCCAGGGCCTGGGCCAGGGTCGAGATCACCCCCCGGTCGGCGGCGTAGATCGGGTTCATCGGCTCGATGCCCAGCCGTACGCCGAGCTCGCGAGCGGTCGGGACCAGCCGCTCGATCGCCCGGGCCGCCCGTTCGCGGGTCGCCGGAAGGTCCTTGTCCCCCGTCGGCAGGCCGCCTGGCACCAGCACCAGCGTGGCGGCCCCCAGCGCGGCCGCCTCCTCCAGCGCCGTGCGGTTGTTCGCCGCCGCCGCCTCCGCCTCGGCCGGGTCCGCGGTGGTGAAGAACCCGCCTCGACAGAGGGAGGAGACGCGCAGGCCCGCCTCGGTGATCAAGCGGCAGGCCTCGTCCAGGCCCACCTCCGCCAGCTGCTCACGCCAGACCCCGATGGCCCCGAGTCCGGCGTCGACACAGCCCTGGACGGCCTCGGGCAGCGACCACGACGCCGTGGTCCGCTGGTTGAGCGACAGCCGGGCGAGGGCGTTCTCGCTCATCGAGCCAGACCGGCCGTGGCCAGCAGGTGCCCGAGGCGCTGAGCGGCCAGGTCCGGATCGGTGAGCAGACCCGCCTCGTTGGCCAGCTCGAAGACCCGGGCCAGGTGCACGACCGACCGCGCGGACTGCAGGCCGCCGATCATGCCGAACCCGTCCTGGTGACCGTTCAACCAGGCGAGGAAGGCGATCCCGGTCTTGTAGTAGTAGGTGGGCGTGGTGAACAGGTGCCGGGACAGCGGCAGGGTCGGCGCCATCTCCCGCCGGTAGGTCTCGACGTCGTCCTCGTCCAGGGCGGCGAGCGCCGCCGCGGCGGCCGGCGCGATCGCGGCGAAGGCGCCGAGCAGGGCGTCGGAGTGGTGCTGGCCGTCACCCTCGATCAGCTCGGGGTAGTTGAAGTCGTCCCCGGTGTAGAGCCGGACGCCGCTGGGCAGCACCGCGCGCACCTCCTGCTCGTGCTCGGCCGACAGCAGCGAGACCTTGACCCCGTCGACCTTGGCCGAGTGCTCGTTGACCAGGTCCAGGAACGTCCGCGTGGCGGTGGGAATGTCGACCGAGCCCCAGTAGCCGTTCAGCTGCGGGTCGAACATCTCCCCGAGCCAGTGCAGGATCACCGGGCTCGACGCCTGTGACAGCACGCGGGCGTATACCGACAGGTAGTCCTCGGCGCTGGCGGCCACCGCGGCGAGATGCCGGGACGCCATCACGATCACCTGCGAACCGGCACCCTCGACGAACTCGACCTGCTCGAGGTACGCCTGGGTGACCGCGCTCAAGCCGCCGGCCGGGCCGACCAGGTGGTCCGTGCCGGCGCCCGAGGCGATCCGGGCGCCGTGCTCGCGGGCCAGAGCCGAGCTCCGGGTGATCAGCTCCTGGGTCGCCGGCCAGTCCAGCCCCATGTTGCGCTGGGCGGTGTCCATGGCCTCGGCTACCCCGAGTCCGTAGCGGAACAGGTGGCTGCGGAAGGCCAGGGTGGCGTCCCAGTCGACGACCGCCGGCGCTCCGGGAACGTTCTCGGCCCGCGGGTCGGCCACCACGTGGGCCGCCGCGAAGGCGATCCGGGTCCGGAACCCGTCCGGATGGTCAGCCCAGGTCCGCGGCTCGGAGAGCTGGACGTCCCGCCAGCCGCCGTCGGCGCTCGGCAGCGCGACCGTCGTCGTCATCGCGCGCTCCCGTGTGTTGCTGCGCGCGCGGCGGGGGTCAAGGGGGTCGTCCCCCTGGATGGACTCATCGCGCGCTCCCGTGTGTTGCTGCGCGCGCGGCGGGGGTCAAGGGGGTCGTCCCCCTCGATGGGCTCATGACGCTACCCAGTCGATCTC